>CANQEN010000019.1 GCA_947595045.1 uncultured Bacilli bacterium
ATTGGAATAGAGCAAGTGGAAAGTGTTATAATAACTCTAATAATGCAACAACAGCCTGTGATTTTACAGGAAGTAATAGCAATCAAAAAGGATTAAATGAAGAAGCCAAGAGTATGATAGAGAAGAGTACATGGTATTTGGGAGCTGTAGAGGAAGAAGTTATTTTTAATGCAACTTTATTAGATATGTATAAACTAATGGATGCAGAGAGAGGGACAGAAGTTATTAGTAACCCTAATGATAAAGTACCAAGAACCACAATATGGAATGGGTATGTAGGATTAATGTATCCAAGTGATTTTGGTTATTCAGCAGATAAAGCATGTACAAAAAATTTACATAGATATGATTCTCAAGAACTATGTTATGATGAAAATTGGCTGTATGCAGACTTGAATGAAAAAGAAGAACGTAGTATTGTAGAATGGCTAATATCCCCGGTATTGTTTGATAGTGGAATAGTATGGGTAGAAGGTGATTCTGGTAGTGGTGGTTGTATTGACACCTACAACAGTTCTTTTGAAAGCTTATTAGTTAGACCAGTCATCAATCTTAAATCTAGTGTTAAAGTTAACAACTTAAATGAGGCAAATGGTTCAAGTAATGATCCATACTATTTAAGTTTGTAATAAGCGATTTATTTCGCTTTTTTTATGTATGCATATATCCTAAAAATTTTTGGTAGTAATAGTTTTTGTAGGCTATATTAAATAAATAAATAAAGTGATATAATGGAATAAAGAAAGGAAAAATTGATTAGATGAATTATTCTCCTAATAAAATGTTAAAGTTATTACAAAGTAGAAATTTTAATTTTAAAAAAAATTTTGGACAAAATTTTATTGTAGATGAAAATATTATTAAAGCTATTATTGATAAGAGTGATATTGATGAAGATACAACTATTTTAGAAATAGGACCAGGAGCAGGCTCATTAACTTATTATTTAGCTCAGTATGCTGATAAAGTATTATGCTATGAAATAGATACTACTTTAAAACCTATTTTAAAAGATAATTTGAGTGAATTTAATAATGTTGAAATTATATATGAAGATTTTCTAAAAGCTAATGTGGTTAATAAAATTAAAGAGTATAATCCTAAAAAATTATATGTAATAGCTAATTTACCATATTATATAACAACACCTATTATTGTTAAAATAATTGAAGATGATTTACCAGTAGAGAGAATAATAGTAATGGTTCAAAAAGAAGTGGGTGATAGGTTTAAGGCTACGCCTGGTAGTAGAGATTATAGCTCATTATCGGTTTTTATAAATTATTATTATGATGTAAGAAAAATAATGGATATTAGTAAGAATGTTTTTATACCTAAGCCTAAGGTAGATAGTATTGTTGTTGAATTTAGTAAAAAGAAAGATTTATTATATGTTAAAAATAAAGAGATCTTTTTTAAATTAATTAGAGATAGTTTTAAATATAAACGTAAAACTTTACGTAATAATTTAAAAGATTATAATTTAGATATAATTAATAATGTACTTAAGGGATATGATTATGATTTAAGTGTTAGGGCTGAACAATTGAGTTTAGAAATATTTGTTCAAATAGCCAATAAAATAAGTTAAAGGAAGTAGTAGTATGATAAATAAAAAATGGGATATTGTTTTAGCTAATGAGTTTAAACAAGATTATTTCAGAAATTTAGGTATTTTTGTTAAATCAGAGTATAAAAATAAACGTATTTTCCCTCCTTATAATAATATTTTTGATGCTTTAAGATTTACGGATTATGATGAGGTTAAAATAGTTATTTTAGGACAAGATCCATATCATGGTTTAGGTGAAGCTCATGGATTATCTTTTTCAGTGAGAAAAGGGGTAAAGATGCCCCCCTCTTTACAAAATATTTTTAAAGAATTAGAAAATGATTTAGGTATTAGAAGAGAAAATAGTGATTTAACTGATTGGGCTAAGCAGGGAGTATTATTGCTTAATTCAATTATGACTGTAGAACAGGATAGACCTTTATCACATAAAAATAGAGGTTGGGAAATTTTTACAGATCATATTATTCAAGCATTAAATGCAAGAGAAGATCCCGTTATTTTCTTATTATGGGGAAGTTTCGCTCGTAGTAAAAAAGAATTAATTACTAATAGACATCATTATATATTAGAGAGTGTTCATCCATCTCCGCTATCAGCTAATCGTGGTTTTTTTGGAAGTAGACCATTTAGTAAGATTAATAATATTTTAAAACAAAATGGTAAGAAAGAAATTAATTGGTAAGAAGCATTTTAAAAATGTTTCTTTTTTTAGCACCTAACTATTGACAGTGCTAAAAGAGTATGTTATACTTGTTTCAGCACTTGAAAAGTGGAGTGCTAAAAGAAGGTGGTTATATGCTGACTAAGCGACAAGAAGAGATATTAAAATTAATTGTCGAAGAGTATATTAAAAATGCTAAACCAATTGGTTCTAAGTCATTGTGTGATCAATTAAAATGTTCTAGTGCTACTATTAGAGCTGAAATGAATATGTTAGAGAAGTATGATTTATTAGAGAAAACTCATATTTCTAGTGGCAGAATTCCTAGTGAAAGAGGTTATCGTTATTATGTCGATAATATTATGCAACCTAAAGAATTATCAGGAGAGGATGTTTTAAAATTACAAACGATTGTTCAAAATAAGTCTTTAGTTGTAAGTGATGTAATAGCTCAAAGTATGGAAATTATATCAGAGCTTACTAATTATACAGCTATTGTACTTGGCAAATCATCTAGTGATAATTTAATTAATAAAGTTGAGGTAGTTCCAATTGATTCACAAAAATTAGTAGCTATTATTGTAACCGATAAGGGGCATGTAGAACATAAGAATATTTTTATTGATGGTTTAGTATCAGGTGCTGAAATTAAGAAAACAGTCGATTTAATTAATAAATTAATTGTAGGTACACCGATTGATCAAGTTAGTACAGTATTAGAATTTCAAGTTAAACCAATTATTTCTAATTATGTTGAACAACATGAAATATTATATAATGCATTTTATAACGCATTTAGTGAATTTACGACAGCAGAAAGTGTTAAAATGTCAGGGACTAAGAATATTTTAATGCAACCAGAGTTTAATGATGCTGATAAGATTAGAGAAATTGTTAGTAAGTTTGAAGATAAAGATATGGTAAAACGGATTGAAGAGGATAATCAAGGTATTAATATCTATATTGGTAGTGAAAATAATTTTGATGATGATGTCACTGTTATTAAGTCAAAATATGTTATTAATGGAGAAGAGGGAACAATTGCTTTAATTGGACCCAAACGGATGGAATATGACCGGGTAATAACTCTTTTAAACTATATTATAGATAATATTAAAACATAGGAGGAATTATGGCTAAAGTAAAAGATAAGGAAAAAAAGAATAAAAAGGAAGTAACTGAAGAAGTAGCTAAAGAATTAGATCCTAATGAAGTTACTAATGATGAGCTTAGTCAAGATAAACCTGATTTAGAAAAAGAACAAAAAGATAAGTTAAATGAAGCATATAATAAAATTAGTGAGTTAGAAGATAAGCTAATTAGGCAGAATGCAGATATGATTAATTATCGTAAACGAAAAGAAGAAGAAACAGTTAAAATGTTAAAATATGCGAATGAAAATATTGTAAAAGATCTTCTACCTATTATTGATAATTTTGAAAGAGCTATCAATATGGAACATGATTTATCTGATAGTGAATCTAAATTATTAGAAGGTATTAAGATGGTTTATAGTCATTTAGAGAATGTTATGGAAAAATATGAAGTAAAGATGATTGATGGGGCTAATAAACCATTTGATCCAGTTTATCATAATGCAGTGTTATCAGAGAATGTTGAAGGGGTAGAACCTGGTATGGTTGTTGAAGTATTACAAAAAGGTTATTTATTAAAAGATAAGGTAATTAGAACAGCTATGGTTAAGGTTAGTGCATAGAAAAAGGAAAGGTGATATATATGAGTAAAACAATAGGTATTGATTTAGGTACAACAAATAGTTGTGTCAGTGTTTATGAAGGTGGAGAAGCTAAAGTTATTGTAAATGCTGAAGGAGAGAGAACAACTCCATCAGTAGTAGCCTTTAAAGATGGCGAAATTAATGTAGGAGGAACAGCTAAAAGACAAGCAGTTGTTAATCCTGATACAATTAGTTCTATTAAAAGATTAATGGGAACTAATAAAAAAGTTAAAGCTAATGGTAAAAGTTATACACCAGAAGAAATTAGTGCTATGATTCTTGGGGATTTAAAGAAAACAGCTGAAGCTTATTTAGGTGAAAAAGTTACAAAAGCAGTTATTACTGTTCCAGCTTATTTCAATGATGCTCAAAGACAAGCAACAAAGAATGCTGGTAAAATTGCTGGTCTTGAAGTTGAAAGAATTATTAATGAACCAACAGCAGCAGCCCTTGCTTATGGTTTAGATAAACAAGATGAAATGCAAACAGTATTAGTTTATGACCTTGGAGGTGGAACATTTGATGTATCTATCCTTGAATTAGGTGATGGTGTATTTGAAGTTAAAGCTACAAGTGGTAATAATAAATTAGGTGGAGATGATTTTGATCAACGTATTATTGATTATGTTGTAGCTGATATTAAGAAAGAACATAATATTGATTTATCAGAAGATAAAATGGCAATGCAAAGAATTAAAGATGAAGCAGAGAAAGCTAAAAAGACATTATCTTCATCAACTAAAGCAACCATTAGTCTACCATTTATTGCTCAAGGAGTAAGTTATGAAACAACTCTTACTAGAGCTAAATTTGAAGAATTAGTGGATGATTTAATTACTAGTACTTTAGAACCAGTTCGCAAAGCGTTGAAAGATGCTAAATTAAAAGCTAGTGATATTGATAAAGTAATTCTTGTTGGTGGATCTACTCGTATTCCAAAAGTACAAGAATTAGTTCAAAAAGAACTTGGTAAAGAACCATCTAAAGGTGTTAATCCAGATGAAGTTGTAGCTATGGGAGCTGCTATTCAGGGTGGTGTCTTAACTGGTGATGTATCAGATATCGTATTACTTGATGTTACACCATTATCACTTGGTATTGAAACATTAGGTGGTGTTTGTACTGTCTTAATCCCAAGAAATACAACGATACCAACAAGTAAGTCACAAGTGTTTTCAACAGCTGCTGATAATCAACCTGCTGTAGATATTCATATCTTACAAGGTGAAAGAAGTATGGCAGCTGATAATAAAACAATGGGTCGTTTCCAATTAACTAATATTCCACCAGCACCAAGAGGAGTACCTCAAATTGAAGTAACTTTTGATATTGATGCTAATGGTATTGTCAATGTTAAAGCTAAAGATTTAGGAACTAATAAAGAACAATCAATTACTATTACATCTTCAACTAATTTGACTGATGAAGAAATAGATAAGATGGTTAAAGAAGCAGAAGAAAATCGTGAAGCTGATGAAAAACGTAAAGAAGAAGCTGATACTAGAAATGACGCTGAACAAATGATTTTTGCAACTGAGAAAGCTATTAAAGATTTAGGTGATAAAGTTGATGCATCTGAAAAAGAAAAAGCTGAAGAACAAATTAAAGATTTACGTGAAGCTTTAGAAAGTGATGATTTAGATGCTATCAAAGAGAAACAAGAAAAATTAAATGAAACAGCTATGGCTCTAGCAACTAAAGTATATGAACAAGCTGCTAAAGAACAACAAGAAAAAGAAGCTAATGATAGTAGTGACGATGATACTGATAGTAGTAAGTCAAAAAGTGATGATGTAATGGATGCTGAATTTGAAGAAAAATAATTAATTTAAGTGAAGTTCTAGGTAACTAGAACTTTACTCATATTATATAGATAGGAGAAATTATGACAATAAAAAAAAGAAATGAAATAGATTCAAAAGACACTTGGGATTTAACAGCTATGTTTAAGAGTGATGAAGAATGGGAGCAGGCTTTTAATGAAATTAATATTGATGAAGTATTAAAATATAAGGGTAAAATTATGGAAAGTAGTGATACTTTATATAATTTTTATAAAGCTTACGAAAAAATAGATCGCTTATTAGATTTAGTATATATGTATGCTGCCTTAAATTGCGATGTAGATACTAAAAATACTATTAATCAATCTAAAAAGATGCGAGTTGAAAAATTAATGGAAAACTTATCTACTCAATTATCATTTATTACACCTGAGATATTGGCAACTGATTATGATAAGGTTTTAAAATATATAGATGAAAATCCTAAATTAGAAGAATACCGTTTTGATTTAGAACAAACATTTAGATATAAAGAGCATACTTTAAGTGATAATGAAGAGAAAATTATTACTGATGCTTGTAATGCGATGGGAACTGGTAATGAAGTTTTCTATAATTTTGATAATGCTGATATTGATTTAGGTGAAATAACTGATGAGTTTGGACAAAAGCAAAAGTTAACTAATAGTAATTATAATATATATATGAATAGTAAAGATCGTAATGTTAGAATTGATGCTTTTAATCATATGTATGCCTATTTTAAAAAATTTAAAAATACCTTAGCTGCTTCTTATAAAGGTCATATTAAAGAAAATTTCTTTATTAGTAATACTAGAAAATATAATAGTCCATTAGAAATGAGTTTATATCATGATGATATAGATGTTAGTGTCTATAAGAATCTAATTGATACTATTCATAAAGCTAATCCTAAGATGTATGAGTATATGAAGGTAAGAAAAAAGGCTTTAGGTTTAGATGAAATGCATATGTATGATATGTATGTTGATTTAATTGATGTGAAAGATACTAATATTCCTTTTGAAGAAGGGAAAAAGATCTTATTTGAAGCTTTGAAACCATTAGGTGATGAATATCTTAATGATTTAAAAAAAGCATTTGATGAGAGATGGATTGATATATATCCTAATGATGGTAAAAAATCAGGTGCTTATAGTTGGGGATGTTATGATTCATACCCATATCTTCTTTTAAATTATAATGGAACTATTGATTCAGTAAGTACAATGGGTCATGAATTAGGACATTCAATGCATTCCTATTATTCAATAAAAAATCAAGATTATATTGATCATCATTATCCTATCTTTTTAGCTGAAATTGCATCTACTGTTAATGAAGTATTAATTAATGACTATCTATATAATCATGCTGAAACTAAGGAAGAAAAAATATTATATTTAACGGAATTTTTGGATAAAGTTAGAACAACAATATTTAGACAAACAATGTTTGCTGAATTTGAAATGTTAATGCATGATAAATATAAAAATAATATTCCATTAACGGAAGAAGAGATAAGTAATACTTATTATGAATTAAATAAATTATATTATGGACCAGATGTGGTAAGTGATGATAATATTAGATATGAATGGGCTAGAATACCTCATTTCTATACTTCATTTTATGTTTATAAGTATGCAACTGGCCTATCAGCTGCTATAGCAATAGCTAGTGATATTTTAGCTGGTAAAGAGGGGGCTAGGGAAGCTTATTTAACCTTTTTAGCTAGTGGAGGTAGTGATTATCCATTAAATATATTAAAGAAAGTTGGAGTGGATATGACAACACCAGAACCAGTTGAAAAGGCAATAGCTATGTTTAGTGATAAATTAAAAAAATTAAAAAAGTTAATATAAGGGTGGTGTAGTATGAATAAAAGAGATTATTATGATATCTTGGGAGTTAGTAAAAATGCTGATGAGAAAGAGATAAAAAGTGCCTTTCGTAAGTTAGCTAAAAAATATCACCCCGATGTATCAAAAGAGCCTGATGCTGCAGAAAAGTTTAAAGAAGCTCAAGAAGCTTATGCCGTATTAAGTGATCCAACAAAAAGACAACAATATGATCAATTTGGTCATGCTGCTTTTGATCAAATGAATGGTGGAGCTGGTTTTGATTTCTCTGACTTTGATTTTAGTGATATTTTTAGTGACTTATTTGGTAGTAATTTTGGTTTTGGTAGAGGTCGTAGTTCTTCTAATAGAGCTCGCAGAGGTGCTGACCGCGTAATGCGTGTTAGAATATCCTTTAATGAAGCTGTCTTTGGTACTAAAAAAACGATTAGTACCGAAATTTATGATACTTGTGAAGAATGCCATGGTAAAGGAGGTAAGGGAGAGAAAACTTGTCCTACCTGTCACGGAACAGGTACCGTAACGACAGAACAAAGAACTTTATTTGGATCATTTATGTCAAGAACTACGTGTTCAACTTGTAAAGGTAATGGTGTAACCTATTCGTCAAGTTGTAGTAAATGTGGTGGTACTGGTAAAATAAGACGTAAAGTAGATTTGGAAGTTAAAGTACCAGCTGGAGTGGATACTGGTAATCAGCTAAGAATGGCTGGTAAAGGAGATGCTGGTGTTAATGGAGGACCAAATGGGGACTTGTATTTAGAATTCCAGGTAGAGGACCATCCATTATTTATTCGAGATGATAATGATATATATTTAGAATTACCAATTACTATTACTGATGCTGTACTGGGTTGTAAAAGAGAAATCCCTACTTTAGAAGGTAATGTAAAATTAGTTATACCAGCTGGTAGTCATGATGGAGATAAACATCGTTTAAAAGGAAAAGGAATTGTAGGTCTACATTCTGGCCGACATGGTAATATGTACGTTATTTTGAAAATTATTGTACCAGATAAATTATCTAGAGACCAGAAAAAATTGTTTGAGCAATTGGCTAAAACTAATTTAGAATCAGGTAGTGAATTTAATAAGATTAATGATTATTTAAAAAAGAATAGATAATCATGATGGAAAGGAATATAAAATGATTTGTCCTAATTGTGGAGAAAATCTTAGTGCTACAGATAAAGTTTGTAGAGTATGTGGTTGGAGTGTAAATCAAGATAGTGTTCCCCAAATTAATAACCCAGCTGTTACTCCTTTTAAACAACCTCAAGATACAAATGAACCAAATTATGAAATAAATCAAAATGATATTAAAGATTATTATTATGAACCAAAGCCTACTGAAAGGGATAATACTAAATATAATAAAATTGATGAAAATAATCGGTTAAAAGCTACTATTATAAATGCGATTGAATTAGTTGTAATAATATCTGTTTTTCTGATTATTATGTATATTTTATATCAATTTATTTTTAGTAATCAATAATATAATTATTTATAAATGTTAAATAAATTTTAGTTTAATTTATTTAAAAAGAATTCAAAAAAACTTGCTTTTATATCTTAAATATGTTATTCTTAGAATGTAAGCAGGATAAGCTTATATAGCAAATAGAAATAGGGAGGTATTTATTAATGACAAAAACAGATTATGTTAGTTATATTACTGAGGATACTGGACTAACAAAGGCAGATGTAATGCGTGTATTGGATTCATTTCAAAGAGCGACTATAAAAGGATTAAAAGAAAATGGTAAGTGTTCTATAACTGGATTTATGACTTTAACAGCTAAAGATAAACCAGAAAAAATTGGACGCAATCCAAGAACAGGAGAACAAGTTACTATTCCTGCTAAAACAGCAATAACAATTAAAGCTGGATCAAAATTAAAAGACGCATTAAATTAATGCGCTTTTTATTTTATGAATTTAGTATTAGAAATATTGAATATTATTCATAATAATGGATATGATGCTTATTTAGTAGGAGGATATCCTAGGGATACCTATTTAGGTAATAGTAGTGATGATTATGATATTTGTACTAGTGCTACTAGTGATAAATTGATATCTATATTTGGTGATAAAATTAAAGTCATTGGATATGGATCTATGTTTTTAACATATCAAGATATAACTTGCCAAATTACATCTTATCGAATAGATGGTCTTTATTTAGATAAGAGACATCCTAATTCAATTATACAAGCTACCACTTTATATGATGACTTAATGAGACGAGATTTTATTATAAATACTTTATGTATCGATTATAATGGTAACTATATAGATTATTTAGGTGCTAGACAAGATTTGGATAATAAAATAATTAGATGTGTAGGAAATCCAAAAAGGATAGTAGAAGATAGTATTAGAATTTTACGGGCTATTAGATTAGCTACTGTTTTAAATTTTACTATAGAATCAAATCTATTGGATATAATTAAGCAAAATAATTATGTAGTTAAATCTTTATCATTTTATCGAAAAAAACAGGAATTAGAAAAAATATTTTTGAGTCAAAATTCTAAGTATGGTATAAAGCTATTATTGGAATGTAATTTAATGGACTCATTAGATTTAATAAATTTGAATGAATTAGTTGTAGTTAATGATATTAATGCTATATGGGCTCAATTAAGTGTTATAGATAAGTATCCTTTTTCTCGTGAAGAGAAGAAGCAAATATTAGTTATTCAGGACTTATTAACTAAAGATTTACTTGATGTAGATAATTTATACTATTATGGATTAGATAAAGTATTGATATGTGCTGAAATAAAAAAAATTAATTCAAAAAAGATTATTAAGCTTTATAATAATTTGATAATAAAAAATAGAAATGATATAAAAATAAGTATATTAGATATGAAATTACTAATGCCTAAATTAAGTTATAAACAGATAAATAAATTATATAAACAATTAGAATTAGATATTATTCATAATCGCGTCAAGAATAATAGAGAGTCAATTATTAAATATTTAGGACAAATTAATATTGAATAGTAAAACACATACAATTTAGTAGGTGTTTTTAATGAAGAAATATGTTTTAATTATTAGTTTAATTATTATTAATTTTTTATTAATTTACTCTAAAATTAATTCTACTAGTATTAAAGATATTAAATTAAATTTATCTAATGATGAGGTAGGAATTATTTTTTTATCTTTGCCTGATAGTAAATCATTGTTGATAAAAAAAGGTGATATTAATATTTTATATATATTAAGCTATACTAGTAATAAAAGATTACAATCTGCTATTGATGTTTTTACTGATAAAATAGATTATGTTATATCTAATCAGGATTATGCTATACCTAATAGTTTAGTTTTAGAACATGCTATTAATATTGAAGATATAAATATAGATCAACATAGAATAGTTTATAATCAGCATACTTTTTGTATTAATGAATCATCTAATTGTGATTATAGTTATTATTTAACAACCCCCATTATAATATCTGATCAGGTAGACGTTTTGTTCTATGAACCTTTTTTATCGATTGATTCATTGGCTAATACATGGTTAGATAAGTATAAAATAATCGATGATTACTATACTGTCATAGTGCTAAATAATGAATACGAAGTTATGACCTTTTTAAAATAGAATAGTTTACTTTTATAGGTGAATATGTTATATTTATTAATGATAGAAGAATAAGTGAGGCTATATTATATGGAGAATAATATCCAGTACCAAGATAAAAATTATACTATTTTGACTAATATTATTTTAGGTACTACCAATGTCTATCTAGCTATAGATGCTTTTGATAAGAATTTGGTATATTTTAGAAGTGCTTCAATTAATGGGGAAAAAACTAATATTTTTGCTGATAAATTTTTAGATAATGTCCCTGATGTTTATATTAAGTCATATCAAAATAAACAAAAAGTATTAGAATCAGCTATTAGGTTATTAGTTAAACAATTACCACTCTATTACTTTATTAATCGAAAAAAAATATATGATTATTTTAAAGAATTAGAGCAATATGTATTAAAAAGTGAAATACAGTATTATATTATTGATAATGCTACTTTAGAGTTACCACAAGGTAGTCTAAATGCCTTAGAATCTTTTTTAAGTCATTTGACAGATATTTCATATGATAATGAATTAGATAAAATATTAGAAGTAAAAAATGAGATTTATTATTATCATCATGAGCCTATTGTTAATACAGCTCCACCAGTTAATAAGGAAATTAAAGATGATGAAGTAAAGGTGAACCCTAGAAAAAAAAAAGTTGGTTTCGCTTTTCCAAAAATAAATAGATATCACATTATATTATTTATATCTATTGTTGTTTTTATTATATGTGCTTTATTAGTATGGAATTGGTTTCAAGAAAGGCGACAAGTAGATGATATTATGGATAATATTTTTGACAACGTTGAGATTGAGGAACATGTAGCAGGGGAAGAATATAATCCCCCAGAAAATGATAGTGATTATTACCGTTTTATTAATATGCCAATGATAAATGTTAATTTTGATGAACTTTTAAGGATTAATAAAGATACTGTAGGTTGGATTAAAGTTAATAATACTAATGTCAATTATCCATTTGTTCAGGCTAAAGATAATGAATATTATTTAAATTATGCGTTTGATGGTAGTAGAAATGCAGCTGGATGGTTATTTGCTGATTATAGATCTAATTGGTCTAATTTAGGATATAATAACATTATATATGGACATGGTAGAGTAGATAAAGTTATGTTTGGCTCTTTAGAAAATACTTTAAATAGTGATTGGTATAAAAATGAGGATAATCAAGTAATAAGAGTTTCTACGCCAAAACAAAATACATTATGGCAGATTTTCTCTATATATACAATTAAGGCAGAACAGTATTATATTACAACTGATTTTAAGTCGGATTATTTATATGAACAATTTTTAGAAGAGATGAAACAGCGTAGTATATATGATTTTAATGTACCATTAAATACTAAAGATAAAGTATTGACTTTATCTACATGTAAAGATACGAAAGGTAATCGTATTGTAATTCAATCTAAATTAATTAAAGTAGAGAAAAGATAGTAATATATAAAAAGGTGTGTATTCCATTCGCTTACACACCTTTTTTATGGTAATAAATCTTCTGGTAATTGATTATCAATATCATTATCTAAACTATTATTATTCTCTTTATTATTGTTGCTATTATTATTATTATTATTTGATTTATTTTTATCGTTAGTATCATTATTGATATCATCATCTTCTTTAATATTATTTTCTTTTTTTATACTGTTTACTACTTTCAGAGTAATATTTCTAACACCATCAATATCGGTACCAGCTGGTACTGATTGTGAGGTAATTTGACCTATAGAATAACTAGAAGAACCCTCTATGTAATCTATTTTTAAAGTAATGCCATAACTTTTAGCAAATGCCTCAGCTTTACTAATATCTTTACCGATCCAATTAGGAACTAAAGTAACTCCTATTTTACTATATTGCCCCTGTCCAATAATATATGGTGTATATGGTTCTTCTACTGAAAAACTGAATGATTTATTAGGCTTAATATCACTTAATCCTAAATTTTCTTTCATAGCTTGTATTACTTCCTCTAAACTATCTTCATAAATAATATAATTGTATAGATTTAATTTAGTTCCTTGATTAATGATAAAATTGTAATCATAAATAGTAGCATCATAACCTGTCAAATATAATCGTTGCATTGATAAAGAATTATTGGCATTATTTGATTTACTTAAGATATCTTTTCCAATATTATAAAGAGAGAGAATAGTATCAATTGACATATTAGTACTAGTATTATTACTAATAGAATCTAGAATTTCTTCAATGGTATTAAAACTTTTAATATCAGATAATTTATTTAAGATACCACTTATAACCTCTTGCTGATGCTCTCCACGGATAAAGTCATTCCAATAATTGGCATTTTTAACATATTTAGATCCACAATAATAAACCATATAATCAGTTACTTTTCGATGTCTTGCATAAGCTAATGCTTGTTCACCGTTTAAATGTTGTTTGCCAGCATCAACAAAAATAGTTTTACGTCCCCATTCACGATTACTATTTTGCTCACAAAAACTATAAGGAACATCGATATCTATTCCATCAACAGCATCAACTAAGGAAACTACACCTTTAAAATTAATTTTAAAATAATAGTCAATATCAATATCTAAAAATTTTTCTACTGAGTTAACAACACATGTCTCACCATACCAACCAGCATTAGTAATTTTATTTCTACGATTATTCATACAAGTAATAGGTATATAGCTATCTCTAGGAATACTTAAAATAGTAGTATTGAGTGTTTCAGGATTAAAAGTTAAAACGAGTAGAGCGTCTCCATTAAAACTACCATTTTCAATGCCTTCATATTCAGAATCAACACCCATCAATAAAATGGAGAAAGGTTCAGTTAAATTTTTACTTGGCTGAGCTTTTTTTTCTGATTCTTTTTCTAATTCCCGGGTATAAATAATTTTAGTTGTGTTAGCTAATTCCTCAAATCCTTCAATAGAAGAGAACATGACAGTATAATTAGTTGGTAAGAAAATATATTCAATGTTACCATCTAATAATTCTTGTATCATTTCAACATAACTATTATATGAAGCAACTTTTTTTTCATCTAACTTTTCATCTTTAATAATCTGATTTGGAATTTCATATCCTTCAATACTTGATTTATCATTTAAAATACCAATTTGATTATCCTTAATGTCATCAATATTATTAGCTTTATTAGAATTTAAAGTAACTATACTAGTAGAATGGGTTGTATAATTGGTACTAATTTTATATATTTTATTATACATTTTTTTGATAACAAAAGACCCAGTTAATAAAACACTTGTGAATAGTATTATAGCAATAAGAGAAATGGTAAATACTCTTTTGGACTTTCTTTTAGCCTTATTACTTAAAATTATAGTTATAAACATCATTATTAATAAAATAGTTATAATACATATACATAATAATGTTTCAATATTTTTAAATAGTAAAATATTATGTATTAAAAATATATTAGCTATAATTAAAATAGCTAAAAAGAAAAAAGTTATAATTTTTCTTTCTTTAGTAGCTTTATAAATTTTTCTCTTTTTTGCCAAAGCAATCACCTCATACCTCATATCATATTTATTATACCCTAATATGAAAAATATAACAACTACGGTTTAAGAGTATGTAAAGAAATATTATTAAGATGTAAAAATTTTTATAATTGCATATTGATTGATACATATTATATTAAATACAATATAAATAATAATTCTTAATTGTTAATATTCAATATGAATAGAATTATATATATAATCATTTTGTAGTTTGTATAATAATTTTTTTTGTTATTCATAAGATTAAATAGAAAGTAGTTATACACTAATTGACAATAAAAGATATTTAGTGTAAAATTATAATCATATAAATGGAATGAGAAAAGTTTATTACTTAGTTTATTCTTTTGAAATGGGTCCGTAGCCAAGTGGTAAGGCACGGGACTGCAACTCCCTGATCGCTGGTTCAAATCCGGTCGGGCCCTCCAATTATGTTTTAAGTCACTTGCATAAATACTAATTTTATGGTATTACGTATTTAGCAAGGAAATTTACATAAAATAAAGAGGGAACATTCAGTTTTACTTAGTTGAATGTCTACCCTGAAAAAGCAAAGAGATATTTAATTCACATTTGAATTAAATGTCATTTTTTATTATTACTATCATAATGATAAGAAGAAATAAAATGATAGTAATAAACTTTAGAACCTTTATAATAAAAGTTTTAGTTTTCACTATATCAAACCTTCTATCTATAAGATATTTGATAGGCACTTAATAACTAATATTTCCTGTAAGAATTACATATCATATATAATTATAATACAACCAAAAATATGACAAAAGCATATTTTTTTATATACAATTCTTTTGATGAATTTAAATTTGTTGTTATCTACAACAATCCCATTAGATATTGCATTTTAACGGTCGCAATATCTTTTTTTACTTATATTTTTGTATTTATTATTTTGATTATTCATATCTTTTTATTCTTTAACTGTATATTGTTGAACTTACTTAAATTTACATTAAAGGAATTATGAACATTGAAAAGCTATACCAATAGTATAGATGAAAATAATATAATTTATTATATAATGTGTTTGAGGTGATAATTATGAATCAAGAAAAAATTGGTAGATTTATAGCTAAATTAAGAAAAGAACAAAATTTGACTCAACAAGATTTAGCTGATAAGTTACAAGTTACTGATAAAGCAGTTAGTAAATGGGAAAATGGTAGATGTTTACCAGATATATCTTTTTTAGAAAAATTATCTCAAATATTCCAAGTTACAATTGTTGAATTATTAAAAGGAGAGAGAAATTATAAGAAGAAAGAAGTTAAAGGTGATATAAAAGTATTAGAAGTGAATAATTTATCTAAATCTTTTGGGAAAAGAAAGATATTAAATAATATAAACCTTGATATATATGAGGGTGAAATCATTGGACTAATTGGTCCTAATGGAGCAGGTAAAACAACATTAATTAAATGTATTTTAGGACTTTATAAATTTGATAATGGTAGTGTGAAAATAGATAGTTATAATACAAAAACAGATCTAGATGATGCTTTGTCTAAAATAGGGTGTATTGTTGAAACACCCAATATGTATAATCATCTTACAGGACGGCAAAACTTACATATTACAGAATTACTGAATAATATTAAAGATTTGAGTTATGTTGATGAAATAATTAAGTTGGTTGGGTTAGAAGATAGAATAAATGATAAAGTTAAAAAGTATTCTTTGGGCATGAAACAACGATTAGGACTTGCTAATGCATTAATAAAAAGACCTAGTTTGCTAATATTAGATGAGCCTACTAATGGACTAGATCCAAAAGGTATTAAAAACTTGCGTGAGTTATTAAAAAAAATTAGTGTTGATTCTCATATGAGTATTTTAATAAGTAGTCACATTTTATCAGAGATTGAAAATATATGTGATAGAATTGCTATTATAGATGAGGGAAAAATTATTAGTGTATTTGGTATAGAAGAAATTAAGTATAAAAATAAATCTTTAGAAGAAGAATATTTTAATAAAACAGAGAAATTTGAAAACAGGGAGGATAATGATGAAAATAATTAATTTGATAAAATGTGAATTCATTAAAAATTTTAGTTTAAAAAATCTCTTTATATCCATTATATTATTATTTTTGACAACTATTTGTGTATTAAAAATTACGGTTCAAGATACATCTATTTATTTTAATATGAATACTGATTTGATTAGGGATTCGTATAATGAACTAATTAATAAAAAAGATAAAAGTTTGGAAGATGAATATAATATTGTTTTTTTCGAAAATTATCTTGAAATTGCCAATATATTTAAAGATTCTATTGTGCGTCATAATGATTGGAGAAATACTATTATAAATGATGTAGTAACATATAAAACGCAAAACTTTCTAATTGACAGAATAATACATGATAGTAATAATGATATAATCAAAATGGCATGTAATATTGAAGATAAAACAGATTTAAGTAAGATGGAGGAAGATATTAATAATTTATGTAATAACTATACTACTGATGAACTAATTGGTTTATATACTATAAATGAAGAAAAATATAATGATTATAAAAAGTTAATTGAAGAAGATAAGTATTACTTATATCTTCAATATGAGATAGAACATGGTAATTTAGAGTCTAATGGTTTTATAGAGACATTAATTAATAATAAAGTAGAGAAAATGGATAATTATTTAGCACTTAATTATTTACAATACAACTCTATAGGTCAAGATAATAATGTTTCTGAGGAACAAAATTATAGTAAATTAAAGAATGATAATGAAGCATTTAAGGCTATTTTATTGTATAGTACTACTCATAACATCCCCCATGATATAGAATATAATTATTGGAATAGTATAGATAGTGGAGATACCTATATAACTACCAAAAAGGCTGTTAATCAAGTATATCATTTATCATTTATTATAATGATTATAATAAGTATTACTTGTAGTGGTATTGTTAGTAAAGAGCATAGTAAAGGTACTATAAAGAATATAATTACAACACCAGTAAAAAGATGGCAAGTATTATTAAGTAAATTTATTTACCTCATTTTAAATACTTACTTATTATGGTTTATTGGCTTAATTATAATAAGTATAGTATCAGGAATGAAATATGGTTTTAGTGACTTATTAACGCCGAAACTTATTTATACAGGTAGTAAAGTTATTGAAGTCAATTATTATTTATATACAATAAAAATGATGCTACTAGCTAGTATACCAATAATGTGTTTCTTAAGTATTTTATTCTTTATATCAACGATTAGTTTAAATACATCATTGACTGTAGGAATTACAAGTGTTTTAGGAATACTTACCCCAGTTGTATGGCTTATGAAAGTAGCTGGTAATATTAGACAAATTGTGTATACTCCTTTATGGTATTTTGATTGTGGATTTATAATTAATAATTCTATCCATTATATTGAAATAATGCTGTTTAAAAATGTTTATTTTGGTTTATCAACAGGAATTATTAGTTCAATTATTGTAATAATTGTTTTATATCTTATTACCAATGTTATTTATACAAAACGTGATATTAAAAATTAAAGATAAAGAAAAATGGAAAGCAGTGAATGTCACTGCTTATATGAAAGTATCTAGAACATACAATGAAGAAACGATTATGACGGATGATTATCAAATAGATATGAAACAATTAATTGAAGCAATAAGAGATTACTATAATATAGAATGTGGATTACATTAGAAATTAGATGTTATTTTAGACGAAGCTCAGTTAATAATAGAGCTAAAAGTTCAATCAATAATTTATCCATTATGAGAAAAATTGCATTCAATTTGGCTGGTTTAAAATTAACGAGATATATGCTTGATTTTAGAAATATAAGAAAACTGTTATTTGAAGATTTAAATGTAACTCTTGAATAAAAAAGGTTGCATTTACTTTTTTATTTAACATCTTTACCTTTTTTAAGAAATACTAAACGCATTATGGTTGATTTTATAAATGCTTTAGTATATAATATAAGTGTGAAAAAATTTTAAAGGAGGTATGTGTTTTATGAGAAAATTGTCAGTTAAATCTATTGCAGGATTATGTCTATCATTTGGTTTAGTTATAACTACTGTTTATGCTATTTCAGTAAATTCTAATGAATCAGTAAATTCTAATGAATTATCAAATTCATATGCAGCAAATATAGTAGAATTAAGCAAAAAAGATACTATTGAATCTGAAGTAGAAAATAACGAATTTGTTGTAAAAGCTAAAGCAGAATCTAATGAAGCAAAAGCTAAGGCTGATGAGGCTATTGAAAAAGAAAAGAAAGCAATAAAAAAAGTTGAAGTTGCAGCTGAAGAAGTAAAAAAGGCTGAAGTTGCTGAAGAAAGTGCTTTAAAAGATAAAAAAGAAGCTGAAAAAGCAATAAAGAAAGCTGAAGAAAAGATAATTGCTGCTGAAAATAAAGTTAAATCAGCTAAAACTGAAGCTGAAAGAGTGGAAGCTGAGGTAAAATTAAAAGAGGCAGAAGCTGAAAAAGCAAAAGCTATTGAGGTTCAAAAGAAAGCTGAAGAAAGAGAAAAGAAAGCTGCTGAACAATTAAAAAAGGCTGAAGAAGAAAGAATTGCTGCTGAAAATCAAAGAAAAGAAGCTGAAATGGCTAGATTAAGAGCTGAGGCAGAAGCAGAAGCAAAGGCTAAAGCAGAGGCAGAAGCAAGAGCTAAAGCTAAGACTGAATATGAAGAGCAAATTAAAAGAATGCTAGAACTTGCAAAAAAAGGTGAAGAGGCAGATAAAGCAGCATATGAAGCACAATTAAAACAAAAGGAAGAAGAAATTGCTGCTAAAAGAGCTGCAAGAGAAGCAAAAGAGGAAGAAGAAAGGATAGCAGCAGAGAAAGAAAAAGCTGAAAGAGCTGCAAGAGAAGCTACAGTTCCAGTAGAATCTACTCCAAAAGTTGAAACTGAATCTACCACTCCATCAGTAAATAATGAAGTACTTGAAAATAGTACAGCTAAAGAAAGCTCTTATTATGATGATGGTGTTGTAAATAGAGGTATTACTGTTTATGTTAAAGATGATGTTGATGTACAAAATTATTTAACTAACCTAAGAAATAATCATCCTGAAATTGCTCAACCAGAAATAACTATTATTTGGTTTGCACAATTTACTTGTGATTTATCAAGATGTGAGGGGTTTGATGATAATTTAGGGAAAAGTAAGACAAATAGTTTAATTGAAGGAAGAAGAGCAAGTATATCTTCAATTTCAATGGATGCTCCGGCAGCTAAACGTGGATATAGATTTGCATATTGGAAACCAAAAGGTATGTTACCAGTAGGTAGTCAAAATATCAATGTTAGAACTTATGAAGCTGTTTATGAAGCTGTTTAATTAGAAAATATATCTATAAATTTCATAAATAAAAATCTTTCCATTAGTATTTGGAAAGATTTTGTTTTGCACAGATTTGGTGTTAGAATAGATATAATGACACGAAGAAATTCTATAGTTAAAAATGCCATTAAAAATAACATACAATAATATGAATTAGTATTATGTATAATGATTCAATAATTATTGGAAATAAAGCAAAAAGTATTAGTTATGATTTGAATAAAAAAAGAGATTGTTAAAATAAGTATAGCTAATTATATTGCATAATTTTTGACTTGGTTTGAAACTAATATACAAGTACTTGTATTATAAAAAAATAATGAATTTATGGATAATTAAAATAATATAAAGTAAATAGGTTTATAATCAAACTTATTAACAAATTTAATTATATTTTAATTGACTATAATTTTATTATTTATTATAATAAAATTATTAAAAGTGGTGGGCAGTATGATTTCATTTAATAATAAGGGAGTTACATATATAATATTTTCATTCTTTTTTACATCTATTATATCATGGTTTATTGAGATATTTTATTCATTCGTATTATACAATCATTTAGTGTTTCCAGGAACATTATTAGGACCATGGTGTCCTATATATGGAGTATCTTTTGTCCTATTATTACTATGCATTAATAAAAGTAAATCACCAATTTATAATTATATTAAAACTTTTTTTGTTGTATCAGTGGTAGAATATATTGCTTCATATATATCAGGTGAAATATTTAATAATGTTATATGGGACTATAGTGAATATATTTTTAATATAAATGGTCGCATTTGTTTAGAAATGTCATTAATGTTTGCTGCTTTAGGTTTATTCATAGTTTATTTTATAGAACCATTAATTTATAAATTATATATTAAGTTTGATAAATTTATTAATTTTTTAAATTTTATATTTACTTTTTTCTTTATATTGGATATTATGATAAATATTTTTTTTGTTTAATAAAAAAATGTAACTACTGATTAGTTACATTTCAGGCTGTTGACAAATAAGTAAATGGTGTTTACTTTTGTAAAAAAAAGTATTACAATGGAAATGCGAGAGAAA
>CANQEN010000020.1 GCA_947595045.1 uncultured Bacilli bacterium
AAAAAAAAAAAAAAAAGCAAGTATTCTTTTCGCTAATTATACTTAACTTATTTTTTTGAATTAACAATTGAGTAAAATTAAATAAACTATGATAACAAAAAAATCCTAATATTAGGATTTTAGCATGCTTCATCACAATATTCTTGATAAATAGCTTCAATATAATCAATATAAATATTCTTTAATTCTTCATATTGTTCATCATCTAAGCGATCATACTTTGATTGATTTTCTTTTAAATCAACAGTAGCAACATGAGTTCCAACTACTACTCCATCTTTAACAAAAATAACCATTGGAACATATATTCTCTTTTCACCAGTATCATATTCTTTTCCATCAATATCAGTAACTATATAAGGATCTAATACTTCATCTAAAGAGGCTAATAAATCAGCATAGCGTTTATCTCCTGTCTTAGTTTGAACTAATTCTCCATCAACTACTTCATACTGATCGCGAACATCATGCATATTTAAGTATAATATCTCATCTATTTCGGCATCTTTAGCTGCATCAATTAATACAGGTACTGCATTACGGCACCATGGACAAGTAGGATATCCTAGATAAATGATACCTGTCCCATTCTCAATCGTATCAATAATTTTATCAATAGAAGTATATATCATTGGATTATCTTCATCAATCTGAATTGATAGATATTTTTGATCACTATTTTCAAGTTTTTGACCATTTAAATTCTCATACTCTACTTTAAATTTATTGCTAGTTTTTTCATTATTACCATTTGTTCTTTCTGATGTTTTATTGTCATTATCATTAATATTATTTAAAACTATATATCCAACTGAAAAACCAACTAATAAAATAAGAATTACTATTAATATTTTTACAATATTATTACGTTTTTTCTGTACTTCATTCATTACAAATCTCCACCTACTCTAATATAGCCTTTATCCTTCTAACGCCAGCACTACTAGCTTCTTCTTTTTTTATTTTGAATATTCCAAGTTCATTGGTATTTTTAACATGTGGGCCACCACATAACTCTCGTGATACATCACCAATACTGTAAACAGTAACAATATCAGGATACTTTTCAATAAACATGCATTCAGCACCAGATGCTATCGCTTCTTCTTTTTTCATTTCAGTAACAACTACTGGTAAGCTATCTTTAATCCATTTATTGACTAATTCTTCAGCTTGTTTCTTTTCCTCATCACTAAGTTTATGATCACATGAAAAGTCAAAACGCATTCTCTCTGGTGTAATATTACTACCCTTTTGATGCACATCAGGTCCAACTACTACTTTTAAAGCTGCATTTAATAAATGTGTTGCTGTATGATATTTAGTTTCCATTTCACCATTACCTGACAAACCACCTTTAAATTTAGCTGTAGAACCAGCTCTAGATAATTCTTGATGAGCCTTAAATTTTTCTTTAAAGCCTTCTGTATCTACTTTAATTTCTTTTTCTTTAGCTAATTCACATGTTAATTCAATAGGAAAACCATAAGTATCATATAATCTAAAAGCTGTAGTAGCATCTATTTCATTATTATTAATATTATTTATAGCTTTTTCAAATTCTTTCAATCCTTTTTCTAAAGTACGATTAAATTTAATTTTTTCATTATTTAATACATCTAATACAATCTGTCTATTTTCTTTTATTTCACTATAATAATCTTCATATTGATCCATAATAGCATTAGCTATTTGTTTTTCCCAATCACTATTTATATCTATGTTTAATTTTTTAGCATGACGAATAGCCCGTCTAATTAAACGTCTAAGAATATATCCTTGATCAGTATTACTTGGCTTAATGCCAGAATAATCAGCTGATATAAAGACAGCAGTTCTAATATGATCAGCAATTATCCGCATACTAACACTATTATCTTTATATGATAAATGACTTACTTTTTCAATAACATGAATAATATTTTGCCAAACTGATGTCAAGTAATTATCATCAACACCTTCTAGAATGGCTACTGTTCTCTCTAATCCCATGCCAGTATCAACGTTTTTTTGTGATAATTCCGTAACATTACCTTGTTCATCTTTATTATACTGCATAAAAACATTATTCCAAATTTCTACCCAACGACCATCACTCGGATCAAATACTTTAGGTACTGGATCATTACTACGCCAATAAAATATTTCTGTATCGCCACCACAAGGTCCTGATTCCCCAGCTATCCAAAAATTATGATTAGCATCTAAGTAAGCAATTCGATCATCACTAATTCCTAAACTTTTCCATATAGTAGCTGATTCTTCATCACGTGGAATAAATGCATCTCCTTCAAAAACAGTAATAGCTAATTTATCAATTGGTATTTTTAAAACAGAAGTTAAAAATTCAAAACTCCACGTAATACTTTCCTTTTTAAAATAATCACCTAAACTCCAATTACCTAACATTTCAAAGAAAGTATGATGGGTTGTGTCTCCTACTTCTTCTAAATCAGTTAGCCTAATACATTTTTGATAATCAACTAATCTTTTTCCATATGGATGAGGTTGTCCCATTAAATATGGAATTAAAGGTTGCATACCAGCAGTATTAAATAAAACAGTTGGATCATTTTCAGGTACTACTGGAGCACTAGGTATTTGTTTATGTCCTTTATTGACAAAAAAATTAATATATAAATCTTTAATATTCACGAACTCACTTCCTCTAATATCTTAAATATTTTATCTTTTAATTCATTTAAACTTCCATCATTATTAACTATATAGTTATAATCTGTATAATTATCTAAAGCAATCTCAGTAAAATGATTCTGTTCACTAGGTGTTAATGTACTTTTATAATTAGGCCGTTCTACTCTAATTGTTGTGACATCCCAAAATTCTTGTTTAGGAATACTTAATTCTTCTTTAATTCTAGCATCACTAATTATAATTATATCAAAAAAATAACTGTATACTTTAATATCATCAATAATACGATTAATTAAAAAATATTCATCAATTTGTCTACGAATAATTTCTGTCCCAAGTTGTTGTAATAATGCTCTAGGTTTTTTATTATCACTACCATCCCAATCAGTAATTTTCATAGCATATTGTTTTATATATGATGCATAAGTTAAATCAATACAACGTTTACCACTATACTGGTAAAATTCATAAATAAATTTTTTAACAGTATCTTTACCACGATGAGCTTTACCAGAAATAATATAAATTTTAGGTTGCTTTGGTTGCATTAATTATTCCTCCTATTTTTCTACATAATCTAGTATACCTGTCTTCTTATCAATAAACAATACTATAACTTTAGATATAGCTATAATCGGTGTTGATACCAACATCCCCAAAATACCCCAAAAATGACCAAATATTAATAAACCAATAATAATAGTAACAGGATGTAATTTAGTTGTTTTACTCATAATTAAAGCTTGTATGCAATTACCTTCAATCATTTGAATAATAAAGATAGCTACTAAGACCAAGAAACCAGTCGTCGGACTCATTGAAAATCCTACTATAACAGCCGGTACTGCTCCAATATAGGGTCCAATATAGGGAATCACATTAGTAATTGCACAAAATACGCCAAATAATAATGGTGCTTTTAATCCAATTAACCAAAAAACAATTGATGATACCATAAAAATTAGACAAGCATCTAATAGAGTACCAGTAACATAACTACGTAAAGAACCATTAATATCTAAAGTTAACATTTTAGCATCACTACGATATCTTTTTGGTAAATAACTTATTAATGTTTCTCCTACATTATCAAATCCTAATAATAAGAAGAAACCAAGAACTAAACCAATTAAGAAAGTGCCAATACCTGATATTATTGATTTTACAGAATCAATAACAATAGTAGGTAAACTATTATATAAATTATTACTAAATTTATCTAAATTATCAAAGACATTTTGCTTCATTGAGCTAATATCTAAATCTTTAATACCATCTATTTTGGCAAAAAAATTACTAACCCAATGTTCAATTTTATCAAATAAACTTGGTATCGTTTCTACAAAGTCTACTATTTGATCATATAATAATGGTATTAAGGATCCAACAATTAGAAAGAAAAAGCCAATTAAAACTAAATATATTAAACTAACTCCAATCCATCGTCTAATACCATATTGTTCTAGTTTCATAACCAAGGGATTAAATAACCAAGCTATAGCTAATCCAATAAAAAAAGGTGTTAATATTGTTAAAATTGATAAGATAATAGAAAAAACGTTTAATTCTTTAGCAATTACTAAAAAGATATAAGTACTACAAATAATTATTAATACATATAATATTTTTAATATACGATTAGTTGTAGTCAAAATATTAGTTATTTTTTCTTTATTTTCATTGACAATTGATTCCTTTTTCATATTCACCTAAACACTCATCAATTCTTGTTCTTTAATTTTAAACTTTTCATCTACTATTTTATTATATTTATTAATTAATTCCTGTACTTCATCTTGTCCATCTTTAATTTCATCTTCTGATATTTCTAATTTTTGAATTTTTTTATTAGCTTCTCCTCTAATATTACGCAAATTAATGCGACAATCTTCAGCATAACTTTTAGCTTGTTTAACATATTCTTTTCTTGTATCCTCTGTCAAAGCAGGGATATTTAAAATAATAACTTCACCATTATTATTAGGTGTAATTCCAATATTAGCCTCAAATATTCCTTTTTCGATAGCGCCTAAACTACTACGATCAAATGGTTTAATTGATAATTGTCTGGCTTCTGGTATTGAAATAGTAGCTAATTGCCTTAAAGGTGTAGCTACACCATAATAATCCACCATTACCCCATCTAACATAGCTGGATTAGCTCTACCAGCTCTAATATTAGTAAATCTTTTCTCCATATTTTCAATAGCTGTTTCCATTTCCATCTCAACATTCATTAAAATTTCTTCCATATTATCTCCTTTTAATTATTTTAATATTGAATTCCCCAAATGACTAAATGTTCAGCTTTATTGCCACACACAATACATTTATCATCAATTGGCTGCTCTTCTTCCAAAATACAACGTGATTTAGTACCATGAATTTCTTTCATCTTTAATTCACAATCAGGATTACCACACCACATAGCTTTAACAAAACCTGGATGATTATTCATAATATCCTCTACTTCCCTTAAATGATGACATTCATAAGTTTGTTTACATCTTCGTTTCAAAGCTCTATTATACATATCTGATTGAATAGTATTTAATAGCTCTTTAACATATTCGACAATATCTATATCTTTTGATATCTCCATTTTTTCTTTAGTATCACGTCTAGCTATAGTAAGTATTCCTTTAGCTAAATCTCTCTCTCCAATTTCAAGTCGAACTGGTATACCATTAACCTCAGCTTCAGCAAATTTAAAGCCTGGTGATTTATCACTATTATCAATATAAACACTAACACCTGATTCAGTTAATTTATCATAGGTACTACTTACAAAACTATTTACCTTATCATTATTTCCTATGGGAATAATAACTACTTGGTTAGGCGCTATTTTAGGAGGTAGTACTAAACCATCATCATCACTATGGACCATAATAAGAGCTCCAATCATTCTGGTAGTAGAACCCCATGATGTTTGATAAGCATATTCTAACTCATTATTTTTATTCAAAAATTTAATATCATAGGCCCTACTAAATTTTTGACCAAAATAGTGGGAAGTAGCCGATTGAAGTGATACACCATTATACATAAGAGCTTCTACGGTTAAGGTATATTCAGCTCCAGCAAATTTTTCTTTTTCTGTCTTTTTACCAGTTATAACCGGTATGGCTAAATAATCTTCAAAAAAAGTTTTATATGTTTCTAACATATCTCTAGTTTCCTTCTCAGCTTCTTCACTAGTAGCATGTACTGTATGCCCTTCTTGCCATAAAAACTCACGACTTCTAAGGAACGGACGTGTTTCCTTTTCCCATCTCATAACATTACACCATTGATTATATTTAAGTGGTAAATCACGGTATGATTTAACCTTACTAGCATAATAATCACTAAATAGCGTTTCACTAGTTGGTCTGATACACATTCTCTCTTCTAATTCTTTTTGTCCACCAATTGTAACCCAAGCTACTTCAGGAGCAAACCCATTAATTAATTCTCCTTCTTTTTCCATTAGATTTTCAGGGATTAAAAGAGGCATATATACATTCTTATGACCTGTTTCTTTATACATTCCATCTAATACTTGTTGCATCTTCTCCCAAATAGCATACCCATTTGGTTCAAAGACTGTACATCCTTTAACATTAGAATAATCTGCTAAATGAGCAGCCTTTACTATATCAGTATACCATTTACCAAAATCTACATCACGACTGGTTATAGCTTTATTAGCCATAATATCAACTCCTAGTATTCATTATATCAAAAAAGATACAATAATTCTATTATTTTATGACTAAATTTCATTATCACATTATTAAACTAATTATCTTTTACTAACGCTTGAAAAGCATTACCCTTTTCAATATAATTTTTATAATACTCATAACTAGAAGCAGCTGGACTAAGTAGACATATTTTACCCTTTTCTGTTATTTCTTTAGCTATTTTTACTGCTTCCTCCAATGTATCAACCATTATTACTTTAACACTCTTATTTTTTACTTTTTTACCTACTTTGTACCCAGTCGTAGGCATACATATTATATTATTTACATTTCCATCATTTAAAAAGGTAATTAACTCAGTATAATCTATTCCTCTATCCATTCCACCAAATATTAAAGTATCAACATTCTTTAATGCCATTACCCCATTTATAGTCGAATTAGGTATAGTTGCTATAGCATCATCATAATATATTACTCCATCATATTCACCGACTCTCTCTAAACGATGTTTTAATGGTTTAAAATTAGTTATAGTATTAATTGTATTATTTAAATTTAATTTTAATATTTCCGATACGGTTAATGATATCATAATATTTCTTAAATTATGGTCTCCAATTAATGTTCTCTCACTATTTATATTATATAATTCGGTATTATGTAAGTATATTCTATCATGATATACATATGTCGTATATAAATTTATATCATGGTTATGTAATTGTATTCTAAATGGCCTACCCTTATATTTAGAATCAATATAACTATTTAATGGTTCTATATCACTGCAATATATCATATAATCAAACTCATTCTGATACTTAAAAATATTTAATTTATTTTCATGATAATGTTTTATACTACCACTATGATCTAAATGATCTTCATATAAATTAGTTATAATAGCTATATGTGGTGAATATTTAACAAATTCTAATTGTAAAGCTGACATTTCCACTACTATAATAGTATTGTCTTTAATAGTTTCAATATCATCAAATATAGGTATTCCAATATTACCCAATAATCTAGCATCTCTACCTTGATCTTTTAAGATTTGATATATTAGAGTAGCAGTTGTACTTTTTCCTTTAGTACCTGTTACTCCAATTATTTGATTACTATATAATTCTAATAATATTTCCAGTTGTGAAGTAATATTTAGTCCATCAGTATCAATATTTTTTAAAATCACTCCGGGACTTTTTATAATAAGATCATATTCATTTAAATGTGATAAATAGTCTTTACCAAACACATAATTTAAGTTATTATCACCATCAAGTATTTCTTTATTAGATTCTCGTATATCTTGCTTATCAATTATGGTTAAAGGCATATCTGAATATTTTCTAATAAAAGAATAAGTAGATATTCCCTCCATACCAAAACCTAAAATAGCTACTTTCTCACCTTTAAATTTATTGATTATTTTTTTATACATATTTACTCATCTCACTATTTAATTTTCTTATAAAAATATCATCTAAATTATTTATCTTATTAAAATCTAATTCATATTTATGATCTAATTCTAATGGATAATTATCCTTATAATATTGTAATAAATATGGTAAGTTATCAAGTTTTTTAATTAATAGACTTACTGCATATCTAACTTCTCTATATGTACCTACACATTCAAATGGTTTAGTGGATGCATATCCTAATAATTCTTTAAATATATCTAATAAAGTTTCATCTTCATATAAATCACTACCAAATATAGCTACTAACTTATCTTTATATAAATATGGGCTTAATATAATATATACAAATAAACATTTCGCACATTTGCCACACCATTTCCAAGGCAATGATTTGCTTCCTATATTACAACTTTTAAATATTTGATGATATTTTTTATAATGAGAAAATAACATAGCTATTTGAACTTCATTAAGAGGTCTAAGTAAACTAAAATATTTAATATCTATATTAAAATATTTTTTAGTATATTCATTAAAATCATTTTCAAATTCATATGTTTTAGAATATTGATGGTTAATATTAGTACCTATAACAGTAGATTCATTAGCACTAGCTTCATTAGAAAGCACTATATATTTTTTATTATGAATATATGCTACTGTATATGATATAAATGCTAATAAAGCACTAAATGGTGTATGACCATTTAAAAATCCTTGTTTATTTAATTCAATAAGTTTAGGATCTATAGTCCTATTAATGCATAAAGGTTCTTTATATCCTCCAGCTTTACAACACTCAATATGAACTTGTTTAGGATTTAATACTAAACAAGTATTATCCATCTTCTTTAATATTTCTAATGTTACATTAGAATCTTTTCCCCCACCAACTAATACTAAGTTACCACTACCATGATAATCAATATCAGGTATATTCTTTATATTATGAATACATTTTATATTTAAGAATGATTCATAGTTTATTTCTATTCCATTAGTATATAAAAATTCCCCTAAACCATAATAATATAATTTTTTAAACCATTCTAATTGTTCATTATCTAAATAATCAGCCTCAATAATTACATTAGGACTACAAGTACATTTTAAGTAACTAACTAATTCAACCATTCCTACATTAAAAATTAAATAATTTAAGTAATCATCATTAACATTATTACCTATTGGTATTTGAATAATCGGATTAAAAGTTACTAAACCTGGTATTTCAAATTTATACTGAATATAATATTGATTATCCTTTATATCAATATTGTAACTCTTATATATAAATGTTGGATATAATTCTCTTAACTTGTTAAATTTTTTATTCATTTATATCACCTTACTAATATTATATCAAAAATACCATTTATTTTATTACTATATTGACATAATAACACTATCATAACTAGGTTGTAACAACTTCATCTTTATTTTTTTCATAGTTAATCCGTTCTTTAGATACATGTTAATCAATTAAATCATTCTATCATTTTAACAAATAAAATATGTTCCATCTACTAAAACTATAGGGTATATAAAGTGGTAACCATTCTTTAACATCTCCATGGATAGTAATTACTTCTTAAGTATAATAAGAAAAAGTACTAACTAAAACATTCACACTTTGTTTGAACCAACATTTCTTAAGACTAGACATCATTTTAATCACAATAGGTATTATAATTATTACTAGTATAGCTAATATCTATATTGTCACTAATAATCTGATTAAAGTAAATCCTTTATCTTTATTAATTTATTTATTATACATTTTCTATTTTATAATTCTATGTAAAAAAGACGAGTATTTTTTTTACTAAATTATACTTACTTTAATCTATTCTTTATAATTACTTCTTAATTGAAAACATATTAAATATTAAATTATATATTTTCATGTTTTCTCCTTAAAATCCACTTCGCTTAAACATCTTTTCTAAATCATAATTAGAAAAATAAACAATAGTAGGTCTACCATGAGGACAGTTAAATGGATTAGCACAAGTTTTTAAGTCATCTATTAAAGCCTGCATTTCTTCTAATGTAATATTAGTATTAGCTTTAATGCTCATTTTACAAGCAGCCGTAGCTGATACATGATCATAAAAACGTTCCAAATTAAAATTTTTTTCTTTTTGAATTACTAGATCAAAAATTTTACGAATAGCATCTGCTTCAAAACCATCATCTAGCCAAGTTGGGTGAGCCTTAACAATAATAGAATTTACACCAAACTCACTAACATCAAAACTCATATCACGTAATAAATCAAAATTTTCTTTTAAAACAATAAATTCATTATTACTATACTCTAAAGTAAGTGGTATTAACATACTAACACTATCTCGGCTAGGATGTAATAACTTACTCTTTATTTTTTCATAATTAATCCGTTCTTTAGCTGCATGTTGATCAATTAAATACATACCTATATCATTTTGACAAATAATATAGGTTCCATGTACTAAACCTACAGGATATAAAATAGGGAAACGTTCTTTGACATCATCATGAATAATAACATCTTCTGTCTCTTGTTTAACAGTATTATCATCTTCTATTAAATCTTCATTAATTACATATTGATTAGAATCTTCCTCAATAGTATTAAAGTCTAATACCATTTCTTCATATTTTGGTTTTTCTTTCTTGACTATTTCTTTTTTTTCTTCTTCAATATGAGGAATTAATGTTTTTTGACTAATTCTCTCTTTAATAAGTGAACTGACTAATTCTAATAATTCTTCCATTTTACCAAATTTAATATCCATTTTAGTTGGATGAATATTAACATCAATAATACTAGTATCAACATCAATATTTAAAATAGCAATAGGATATCTATTATCTGGTTTATAAGAATGATAACTGTCATTTATAGCTTTATTTAATTCCATATTTCTAACTACTCTACCATTAACTATTGTAATGATACCATTACGATTAGCTCTATGTATTTCCGGCATACTGATATATCCATTAACTGTATAATCATCATTCTCGCCATTAATTTCTAACATTTTTTTAGTAATAGTATGTCCGAAAATACTATGAATTGTTTTAAGTAAATTACCAGAACCATCCGTATTTAATATTTGTTTACCATCATTAGTTAGAATAAATCTAATATTAGGATGGGATAACGCTAATTTATTCATATATTCTGTAATATTAGCTAATTCAGTATATAAACTTTTTAGATGTTTTAATCTGGCTGGTGTGTTATAAAATAATTCACTCACTGTAATAATAGTTCCACGTCTAGCTTCTCCAGGTATAACTTCTTCAATATGTCCACCATTTATTTTTACTATTGTACCTACTTTATCTCCCGTAGACGTAGATAGTACTACTTTAGATACTGATGCAATAGAGGCTAACGCTTCTCCCCTAAATCCCAAAGTAGCAATTCGATATAAGTCATCTTCACTACTAACTTTACTAGTCGCATGCCTACTAAAGCAGAGAACAGCATCATCTTCTTCCATTCCCTTACCATTATCAATAACTTTAATTTCCCTCACGCCAGATTCTAATAGTTCAACTTTAATCTCCGTACTACCAGCATCAATGCTATTCTCTACTAATTCTTTAACTACTGATGAACAACGTTCTACTACTTCGCCAGCTGCAATTTTATTTGCTAATATCTCATCTAAAACTTTAATAACAGCCATATACAACCTCTTTCTTTTGATTATTTTTTAATAAGCTTTTTAACACTATCTTTATCACAACGACATTCTGTTATTAAATCTCTCCTATCATTTAACGAAAATTGATTAACTAAATTATAACCAATAACTGAAAAACCAATATCTTGATACAATTCATAATCATCCATATTATCTACCTCAACCATCATATAATCTTTAACCATTATAATAGAACGAATATACCTTAACTCAGAAGTTCCATATGTAGATAAAATACTATTAGTTTTATTATATAATGAATAAACATCTCTATAAACTAATACGTCACTATTTACTAAATTAACAATATCTCCAATACTTATTATCTCTGCCTTTTTTTCTCTATCATAAGAAGATATATTTAAATATGGTTTTATACTTAATAAATTATTTTTCATTTCTACATACCCATCTAAATCTTTTCCTAACCCATTCATAATATCTACTTCTCGTTCTATCTCTTTAAAGCTTACTTCCAGTTCATCTACTCTTACTTTCATTTCATCGAATCTTGCGTTCATTTTATCTAATCTTGCGTCTATTTCATCTAATGAATCATTAATATCATTCAAAGTATCATCTATTAATACTAATTTTTTTGTTAACTGTTTTTCTTGTAAATATGGAAACACACTAGAAATGCATAAACTAGTTATTACACTGGATAAAGTAGATAGCATTACTGTTTTACTCATTTTATTCATAACCAAACACCTCATAAATATATTTTATCACATATTACCTAAAGTTTAAAGAGAGTAACACTCTCTTTAAACTTTACTATATTGTCTTATTTTTTCTCTCAAACCATCTAATATTAAAACCATGGCCCAAGTATCTTGTTTACAATAATCATATAAATTTTGTTTAGCTTGCTCTAATTCACTATCACTCATTAATGGATATTTAGCATAAGTAATAATTGCCTCATTTCCATTATGAATAGCTAAATCATCATAAGATAAATCACTAAATAAAGCTAAAGTCTTTTTAATTGAAAAAGAACCATTTAATGATTCATGGTAATAATTCATAAGTCTAGCATCTTCTCTATTATAACCTAATTCTATATATTTTTTAGTATTAGTATCTAGTAACCATAACAAATCAAAAGTACGATTAGCTAACTTTACTAATTGTTTATGATATTCTGGAAAAATATTAGCTAATTCTAATAAACGTCCTCGTTCGAAAGCGACATTTTGTGCTAATAGTGTTCCTTTATTTGGATCAATATACTTAAATAAAGTATCTAGCATTGCCTTACGACAATCTTCATGAGTAGGTGCTAAATAAAGAATATGGTCACGTACTTTATCACATTTACCAGGGCTTCTTTCAATATGTAAACTAAATTCAAAAACAGATTGCGTATAAGGTGATTCCCCTCGATATCGTGGTAATGGACATGGAAAAGTTTCAAAATCTAAATAGTATATTGGATATTCAATCTCATCCAATAACTTTTTAATTTTATCTTTATTTATATATTCTTGATGCGTTCTAGCTACCATTCTTTGTATCTCATGATTTTTATCCACAATAGCACTATCAGGAATATCAAGCAAATGATAATAACCTTCATTAATTAATTCTAATCCTTTTATTCGTTTATTATTTAATATAAAACCTTTACTGCTACGCTTGTAACTCAATACAGAATTTATATTTGGTATTTTATTCATACAATTAGATATTAAAGGACATTCAGTATTGGTATTTAAACCACACCATTTACCTAATTTAGTATCTCCATTAAAACCATTATATAGTTCATTTTCTACATAATTAGCTTTTTCTTCAATTATAGGCATATATTTTTCTAAAAATCTAGTTAAATCAAAATAGACGATTAAAGAATTCCCATTTTTATCATCATTATAAATAGCTTCACCATTTTCTTTAGTACCATCATATACATATTTATGATTAAGCATAGCTAATAAATATTTTACCTTTTTCTTACTATCTTTTTGCAATAAACTATTATCAATAATCCATTTTTGAATAGCTAAATCATAAATATAATTACCATCACCAAATATATCAAATAATTTAGAATAATTTTTATTATTATCAGATTTTCCTAAACCTAAATCTTCTTTTAAATAATAGGTATCACCTAACTTAATAAATAATGGATTTTTAGACCATTTATTATCAGTAGTAACTTTTACTTCTATAATTCTTATCTCATCTTTATCCTCTTGATAAATATCTACAAAGCAAAGATATTTATAATCATTATGTTCATAGCAAAAAGAATATTGCTTCAAAATATTATTATCATAATAACTTTTTATTTTATATTTACTCTCTAAATGTTTACCTACTAATACTTCTAATTGTTTATAATATGGTAACATAACTTGTAAATAGCCGGAATCACATTCAGTATATTTATTATTCTGTTCATAATCATATATGCCTTTGATTAATTTTTTTTGTTTATAGTAGTATTTAGCATATTTAGGACATCTAGTATAAGCAATAAAATCCGTTTTTGTTATAAACATAAATTTCACCTCATTTATTATATCATAAATAATAACTAGCATTGTATTTTAATGCACTTTAAATATATAAAAAATAAAACTTGTTAAATGAAAAAGTAAATGCAACCTTTTTTTATCCAAGAGTTGCATTTACCTTTTCATTTGAGCAAAAAATAAAACTCAATATAAAAATCATTTATTATTTTATATCGAGTTTTTGAAATTTAAAGGCATAATAATGGACATTATAATGACTATCAATATTTGATTCTGATAATTCTCCTATTTGGTTTAATTTCTGCTTTTTTTTATCATTAATTTCATCATACCAATTAAATATTTGAATTTGATTAAAAGAATTATTAGAAAATAACTGATTAATATCTGATATTGTATAAAGGTTCCTATTATTATTTGTATACCAATTATCATTTAATAATTTAATAATATTTACATAATAAGAAGCATTATGTCCTTCCCCAATGATATATCCTCCCAATTTTAAATATTTACTTATATCTTTTATAAATTCATCTGGATTAGCTATTTTTTCTAAAAAATCACCTATAATAATATAATCATAATAATCTTTTTTTATATTATGTGAGAAGATCTGCTTATCATTAAAATATACATTAAATATCTTACTGGCAATTCTATATTTACTATAATTATTCTCTATTCCATCTATATGTGATTTGGGATAATTATACTTTATTTTTAAGGCATTAACACCAATCCCTACTTGTAATTCTAATATATTGATTTCTTTATCTACAGGCTCATTTAATAATCTCAGTGAAGCGTATTTGATATCATCAAATGCAATTGTTTCAAATCCCCATTTATGATAAAAATAATCTCTATTTTTATACAAAATAGGATAAAACTTATTCAAATCTTTTCTAAATGAAGATCCTAAGTAATGATGAATGAAACTATCATGGCATAGCATCAACTTGTATCCTGCTTCAATTATTTTTAATGACAAATCATTATCATCTACATAACCTGGTGAATACGCTTCATCAAGATAACCAATTTTTTCTATTACTTCTCGTCTAATTAATATACAATAACCAATTAAAAAAATTTTTTCTTCCCATCTAGAACTATTAGAAATATTATTTATTTTAGCTTGTTCTTGCATAACATCAAAATTATCATAAGTAAAATCAACTCCTTGTAAATTTTCATTATGATTACAAACAGTTCCAGTAGCACCTATTTTATCATCACTATAAAGACATTTTTTTAAATTAGTTAACCAATTAGTAGTAACAATTGTATCATTATTTAAAAGTAATATATCATTATCAGGATCAGCTATTTTAATACCTTGATTACATGCTTTAGGAAATCCAACATTATTATCATTTAAAATAATTTTAATATCTGTCTTAGTTGCTAACCAATTTCTAGTTTCATCAGTAGATAAATTATCTATAATGATAATTTCATAAGTTCCATCAGGTGTATACTTTTTAATACTGTCAATACATTCTTTAGTATAATTTAAGTTATTGTAAGTAACAATTATAATTGATGTTTTACGCATATCAAACTCCTTATTACTATATAATATGAATATTTTAAATTAATGTTCATATCCTTATCTATTCATAAATATAAAAAAAGATATATAGCTATAATTAATTAAATAATCAAAATCAACATATCTTTTCTTACTTATCCTAAATATTCAATAATAATGGTAACTAAGGGATTCACATAATAAGAATCGGTAATAGTGTTTTCTACTTTAGGACCCATTAAATATAAATTATATTTAGACATATTAACTAATTCATATTTTTCAGTTAATTGATTTACTACAAATAGTCCTTGACCAACTAATTGGATTACATCAAAATTAGTATCCCAAGTAGATGCACCAGCATAAACAATAGTATCATTTACTTGTCTAAATCCTATGGATATAAAATCATTATTAATATCAAATGATTGTGATGTTGCATTCATTTTGGCATTAACAATAAATTGTACTTTATATACTCCCGTTTTTTGGAATTGAATAGTATTTTCATCTAAATTAAGGATATATTGATTAGCATTATCTACTTCTTTTCGATCTAATGGTAATCTAGCACCTGATGCAACTTGATAACCATCTACGGGAATACTACTATTAAATTTAACAAAATAAGCACTTGGTATTTCTTCTGGACCATTAGGACCTGTTGGACCTGTTGCTCCGATTACCTTATCCACACAATATATTTTTAAGTTTGAAAATTCCAAACAATTCTAATATCTCTTTGAGATCCATTCTCTAATTTTCCAACTTTAATTTGATCTACAAATTCATCAAGTAACTCTGGTGTTAATTCTTCTATATGACGATAATTTGAAAATAAATGATCCTTATCTTTTAATTTCTTTTGTTTTATTTCGATAAGTTTTAATTCATCATTTATTGTAGATAATCTTTCGTTAAGTTTATCTACATCTTCTTTATACTTTAATCTTAATGAAGTGAAATCACTTTCATCAATTATCCCTGTCGCTTTATCATCATATAATTGTTGAAATATTGTTTTTTTCTTTTTTATGAGAGACTGAATATCAGTTTTTTCTTTATTAAGACTATCGGTTTGATCTTTAAATAAATCTTTGTCAACAATTTCTTTATGTAATTCTTTTAAAGTGTTTTCATCGTAATACTCATCTAAAAGGGAATTTATTGATTCTAAAACATATTTTTTCAAATCTTCTAATTTGATTGATTTATTGTTATCACAATTTGCCCAATGATTTTGTTTATCTTTACATATTAAATATTCTGTTTTTTCTTGTTTTGAATTTTTACTTGAATTTTTATGTAAGATACTTCCGCAAACATCACAATAGACTTTACCACAAAATATATGTTTTACACCGTCTGATCCTGAACGACCATTTTCATTTAACTTTTGTTGAATAGCAAGCCAAGTTTCATCATCAAATATTTTTTCAAGAGCACTTTCACTTTCTACCCAATGTTCTTTTTTCGCTTTGATACATTTGTGATTCTTATAGCTTATTCTTCTAGTTTTTCCTTGTATTAAAGTTCCGTTATAGACTTCATCACGTAACATATTATAAACAACTCGACCGCTCCATTTGTATTTTTTTCTAATTTCATATTCAAATGAAAAAGGTGTATCAGTATCACTAGCAATAGATCTAGTAAATAGTTTATAAATGTTATGTGAACGATTTTCATCAAGAGTAACTTCTAATTCAAAACCTGTTTCGATCAATCTGTCTAATTCTTCATTATTACTTGCTAGATAACAAATATCATCGGGAATTGTATCATTTACTTTTAAAGGTTTCCATATTTCATTATTTTGTAAGTCAAGATTATTTAAGTCAAAATTATCTATGTCATAAAAATATTGTGTAGTATAGTAAAGTTTTAAATCTTCACTTATGGATCTAACTCTAATATGAAACTTTGAATCATACTTTTTTAATTCATCAGTACCAAATACAAAAAGAGACTTAATATTTCTTAATATTTGTTTATATTGATTGTATAAAGAAATTCTAACAATATAACTACCAGCTTTTAAAATTGAAGTCTTATCTTCCTTTTTCGATATAGGAAGTTTTAATTTACAACCATTCATAGCTTTATATTCATACGGACTAGGTATTTTTTTATTTTCTAATTGAGAGGCAATTTTGTCTTGCCCATATCCAGCTAGTACCATATTACCAATTTGTTTTAAAACTTCACTAGCAACAGGATCGATAAGTAAATGATTCTTATTCTTTGGATCTTTCATTAACCCATATTTTGCAAAAGACGCAGTACATTCGCCATTTTGCCATTTTGTACGAAATGTTGCTTTGATGTTGTCTGATAAATCTTCCAAAAACCATTCATTAACTAGGGCATTTATTTGTCTAGCTTTTTTATTTCCTTTATTTGCAGTATCAGCATTATCAACTAAACTAACAAAACGAACACCCCATTCAACAAATTTGTTATGAAGATATTTTTCTACAACTTCCATATCTCTTGAAAACCTTGATTGACTTTTACATAATACAATATCTACATCGCCATTTTCACATGCTTTTATCATTTTTTCAAAGTCAGGGCGATAAGTTCCAGCACCAGAAAAATCTTCATCACAATAAACGCCTACAATTTCCCAATCAGGGTGTTTGGCAACTTCATCACGAAGCATGAGCTCTTGATTCTTAATACTTTCGCTTATAGCTTCTTTTGTAGGTTTATCAAGATCTTCTTTTGATAATCTTAAATAAAGTACCACTCTCCTTATAATAATATCTACTGTTTCAATAATTTTCTTCATATTAAATCTAGCTCCTTTACTGATTTAACGAAACTTATTGATAACATAATTAAATTATAACGCGCTTTATTAAGAATTACAGCGCCCATATATATTTTTTTCTTTGGAAAGTATTACTTTTAAAAGTTTCTTATTAAAAATCAACTTTAAATCTTCTTTCGTATTATTTTCATTAGTATTAAATTCGTTTATAATTTTATAAGTTATCTTTTTCATTTTTTCAACCCCCTTAAATCTCTTTTTTAAATTTTATGCCATAAAAAAAAGAAAAGAATAGACAAACAAAATATTTATCTATTCTTAACTTTAATCAGAAACTTTTTTAAAACTAAATGGATTATCATTTATGGTAATAATATTACTTTTAATTTTTAATAACTCAATAGCATTATTGTAGATCTTTTCAACTTCTTTATTAGTAAATTCTCTTAAACTAGGCAATTCACTTAAAACATCTTTTTTAGATACATCTTTAAAACCAAATTCGTATCTTAATAGTAAAAGCTCAGATAACAAATCAGAATAAAAGTAAGATAACTTTTTTGTTTTTTGACGACTATATCCAATCTCATAAGCATTATTTTCCATTTATAGCACCACCTTACAAACGAATTATAACGCGCTTGAAAAAAGTTGTCAGCGCTAAAAATTATAAAAATAGAGAGACATCATCATACAAGCCCATATTTTCATCTGGATAAAGAGTTTCATTCTTTGATATTTCCATATCATAAAATTTATTAAAATTATTAGCAAATTTACGACCTTTATTCACAATTAGTTTTAAAAGGTGATCTACATTAGACATATCTTGTTTTTTGTACCAATCAGTAAATTCATTAAATGAAATATCTTCTTTATCAATTCCAATTCTTCTACATATAACCATATTAAGTAGATCCTTTTCCATTTGATTAGAAGAAATATCATCAGTATAAACATCTAGTATAGAAAGTAAATGTATTTGTTTATTAAGCCCTTTTTTTAAACTAATAATTTTATTGTCTTTATCTAAACGAAATTTATCGTCCATTACTTCGTATTTAACTTTATAACCGTCAGAGTATAGTGCTTTTACAAAACTATCATATATCTCATCATAAGAAGAATAAAAAAGAGCCGGTAATGGCCCACGATCATAATCTATTTTATTCATATCAGTATCTTTGACATCATATAAAGTAGTAGTATTTAAACCTTTAAACTCTTTATGATGAAAGGTAATATCTGAATCTTTATTTTTATATCTTTCTAATTCTTCTTTTGTTAAATCATTTGTATTTTTTATTTGTTCTTTATTATCTTTTTTTATAGATACAAATTCATCATTTATAGGCGATAGTATTTTTATCGGGATAGCACCGTCAATTAAGTTATAACCTTTATCATTAAATGACTTTTTTGTACCCAAAGACAAAAAGTTAGGATATTGAATTTTAACTAACAAAGTATTTATCAAAGTATAATCACTATATAAAGTTAGATCATCAATTAAATTTTTAAATTCAACATCATTTTTACAATCATCTAATATATACTTTTCAAAGTTATATGTTAGGTCTTTAATTTTATCAAATTCATTATTTTTAGAATAATTTTTAAAATCATTTAATAGTTTATTTATATCTATAATATAACCCCCTTTATTAAGACATAAAAAAAACTAGCTTTCGCTAGTCAATTTATTTAATTTTTCTTTTAATTTTTTTAATGTATTTTTAGCACTAACAAGTAAATTTTGTAAAATATCATCAATAGTATTTGATGTAATAGATACTTTTAAACTTTCAAAGTAAGTATGAGCAGTTTCAATATCAGTTGCAGCATTACCACATAAATTATGTAGTGTTTCATTTTCTTTTAAATTTTTAATACTCATATAAGTAACATACTTATTAGTAGATGTATTTTGAAAGGTGTAAATATAAAAAAATAAATCTTCTAATGTGTACTCAAAACTTTCAATTATAAGATCTTTTGTATCTGGAACATTATTAGGATCATCTGAAAATAAATAATCTAACTCATTATTTTTTAAGCGATCGTAAAATTCTTTCATTTCCTGAACATTTTTAAATTTTGGACCGTCATCATGATTCCATTCAATTAAAGCAATTTCATCATTTGTTTTATTCATCTCGCAAACAGTAGCTTTCAATTCTTTATAATTTTCTAACTTCATATTTACAGCTCCTAAATATACATCTTTGAACGAGGTAGAGTTTATATTACATTAAAGCAATATAAAAGTCAATGGCGGAATTACAATGTTT
>CANQEN010000021.1 GCA_947595045.1 uncultured Bacilli bacterium
TCTTCCCTTCCTTCTTTTATTTTTTCTGTTTCATTATATCATTTACTTCTTTTTTTGTATATACTTTTTTTCTTTATCTCGTATAGGTTAATTTTATTGTTTCATATTAATAATGGTGATATTAATATGAAAAAACATTCTATTTGGTTAGATTATAAAGAAGATATTAAAAATATAAAATTAGATAGAGATTTAGCAGTAGATGTTTTAATAATAGGTGGAGGAATTACAGGTCTTAGTACTGCTTATCATTTAATTAATAAAAATTTGAATATATGTTTAGTAGATCGTAATAAAATAGCTCATGGAGTGACATCTAGAACAACTGGTAAATTGACTTATTTACAACAATTAATTTATTCAAAACTAATTACATTCCATTCTGATAAGACAGCTAAGATTTATTTAGAGTCACAAAGGTATGCTATTAAAATGGTTGAAGATATTATAGTGAGTAATAATATAGATTGTGATTTTGAGAAAGTTAATTCTTATCTTTTTACTGATAGTGATAAAGATATTTCTAAAATAAAAAAGGAAAAAGATTTTTTAATAAGACAAGGTATCGAAGTAGCTGAATTTGAACAATTACCGATTGATATAGATTGTGTATATGGTATTTCAGTAGCGGGTACGGCTGTTTTTCATCCATTAAAATATCTTTATGCTTTAAAGAAACTTTGTTTAAATAATAAAATTAGCATTTATGAAAATACTGCAATAACTAAAATAGAAAAAGAAAATGATGAATATAATTGTTATTTTGATGAAGGCGTTATAAGGACTAAAAAAATAGTGTTAGCTACACATTATCCATATTTTACAATACCTTTTTTATTTCCTTTAAAAACAACTTTAGAGAAATCTTATATATCGGCATATAAAGCAAGTCAACCTATTACTTTTAGTGCCATAACATCTACTAATCCTGTTAAGTCAATTCGTCCACATAATACTAATAATGAAAATTATATTATTTATTTAACTAATTCCCATAATATTGCTATGCAAGTAAATGAGAAAAATAATTTTGAAATATTGTTAAATGATCTATCAACAAAACCTAATTATATTTGGTCTAATATTGATGTTATGACTAATGATTATTTACCATACATTGGATGTATTGATAAGCAAGAGCCTAATTTCCTTATTGGAACTGGATACAATACTTGGGGAATGACTAATGGTTCTTTAGCTGGTAAAATTTTAAGTGATATTATTTTAAATAAAGATAATGAATATATATCCCTATTTAATCCATTACGTTCTGGTCAATTTGTTAGTACTCTTAATTTTCCTGTTAGTATATCTAGTAATATTAAAGCAATGATTCAAAATAAAATAAGTGTTAATAAAAAATGGTATCCTAAAGAATTATGCTTTAAAAAGATTGATGGTAGAGAAATTGCTATTTATCGTGATAAGAAAGGTAAATTACATACTGTTTTTACAAAGTGTCCTCACTTAGGATGCCATTTAATTTTTAATCAGGTTGAATTGACATGGGATTGTCCATGTCATGGTTCACGTTTTGATATTGATGGTAATTGTCTTGATGGACCAAGTAAGTATAATATTGCTTATAGTCAAAGTGATGATAATGAAAAAAAAGAGACTGATACAAAATCAATTACTTAATTTTGAGACACTCTCTTTTTTATTTAACTTTAACTTTATTGTATTCTTTTAATACAGGTTGAATTTGTTTTTGTTTTAATGCTTCTTCTATTGTCTGATATAATAAATCATAATGAGCTATTAGTGAGTTTGGTTTAGTTTCATAATTATTTTGCCCAAATGGAATAAAGTAAATATTCTTAGTATTTAGCAAATTCATTATATTTTTTCCATTTAGACCTAACCCATCATTAGTTGATATTCCAATAACAATTGGGCTACCATTTCTTAGTGTAGCTTTAGTAGCCATTGTTACTGTAGTATCAGTAATACCATTGGCTAATTTAGCTATAAAATTACCAGTAGCTGGAGCAACAACTAATAAATCTAATTTAATCTTTGGCCCAAATTGCTCAGCTTCAATAATTGAAGATACAATTTTATGACCGGTGATTTGTTCAATTTTTTCTTTAAAATCATTACCATTTCCAAACCGAGTATTATTATTTATAACTCCTTCAGAAACAATAGGTATAACATCAAATCCAACTTCTTTTAGAATTATTAATTGTGGTAGAATTTTATCAATTGTACAATAAGACGAAGTAATAGCGAATCCTATTTTTTTCATATTATCTCCCTAACGTTTTATTAATTTTTTTTACTAACAGTTTACCTGAAGTTTTAGGTGCGACTTTGGATGGTATTTTTGGGTATATCTTATAATTTATATTATATTTATTAATGTCATCTTTATTAAAACCGTAAGGGCTTGAAGCAATATCTAAAATATATATATCGTCTTTTAGTTTATTTAGATTTGTTTCATTAATAATATGTTTAGGTACTGTATTAATAATAATATCGGCTTTCTGTGTTTCCTTTAAAAAAGTCATTTCGTTTGTATAATAACCATTTATATGTAATTGACTAAGTTTATCTAGATCTTTTTTTTCAATAATACCAACACTAGTTTTTGCTCCTAAATAATTTAATATATTTACTAGTTTTTTTCCAATATTTCCATAACCAATAACAAGTATATTAGAATTTCTAATACTTATATCAGTATTATTAATTATATCGGCAATAATACCTTCACAAGTTATATACGAATTGTCACTAATAAAAGTGTCATCATTCATAAAATAATAACATTTTAGTTTCTTTTTTGCTATATTTTCTTTTAAATATTCATTTTGCACTCCTGAAAAAAGTGAGACTGTTGTTTTTAGGTTATTCCAAAATTGATTATTAATATCTTTTGCTGTGATACCTGTAAAAGGCAATATGATAATATCATATAAATTAGATTGAATATTATCAAGTTCGGATACAAGATCAATATCATAATTTTTTTCTTTAAAATAGCTGATAATTTCTTGATAGCGACAATCGTTGTCAAAGATTAAAACCCTCATTTATTCCTCCAATCACATATTATTATATGAAAATTAATAGTTAAAGGTAACACTGTTTTTTTTATTACATAAACTATGTTAGGTGATAATAATGTGTGGATTTGTAGGAATTATTAATAAAAAAGTAAATAATAAAAAAAATATTTCCATTTTAAAAAAAATGACTAAGACTTTAAAATATCGTGGTCCAGACCAACGACAATATTTTATTGATGATAATATTTTATTGGGACATCAACGTTTATCTATAATTGATTTAAAAAAAGGTAAACAGCCTATGTCTTATAAAAATTATACAATTGTATATAATGGTGAATTGTATAATACATCTTTTATAAAAAATAAATTGATAGAGAAAGGTTATACTTTTGATACTACTTCTGATACAGAGGTTATTTTAAAGGGTTATATTGAATATAAAGAGCAAATATTAGAAATATTAGATGGTATTTTTGCTTTTGCAATATATGATGGGAAAAAGTTATTTATGGCACGAGATCATTTTGGCGTAAAACCGTTATTTTATACAGAACAAGGGGATTTTTTATTTGCTTCAGAAATAAAAGCTTTATTAAAATATCCTAAAGTAAAACCAATTATTGATGTTAATTCTCTTAGAGAATTATTAGCACTTGGACCATCTAAGACACCAGGTAGTGGTATCTTTAAAAATATTTATGAACTTCGTCCAGCTCATTATTTAATTTATGATAAAGAAATAACAATAAAAAGATATTGGAATATTAAAGATAAAAAATGTCATGATAGTTTTGAAGAAAGTAAGGAAAAAGTACGAAAGATTTTAAGTAGTGCTATTAAAAGACAAATGGTATCAGATGTTGGTATTTCAACCTTTTTAAGTGGAGGTTTAGACAGTAGTATTATTACTGGTGTTTGTGCTTCAGAATTAGCTAAAGATGGAAAAACTTTACATACATATTCAATTGATTACGAAGATAATCAGAAATATTTTAAACCTAACCAGTTTCAAGTTTCATCTGATAAAAGTTTTATTGAAGAAATGATTAATAAGTTTCATACTAAACATAGTTATAAAGTAATAAGTCAGCGCAAATTAGCTAAAGCTTTGAAGGAAAGTGTTATAGCACGGGATTATCCAGGCATGGCTGATATTGATTCATCTCTTTATTGGTTTAGTAAACAGATTAGAAAAAAGAATAAGGTTATCTTGAGTGGAGAGTGTGCTGATGAAATATTTGGTGGGTATCCATGGTTTTATAATGAAGATGTTAGGAATAGACCATTTTTTCCTTGGATGGATAGTATTGATGAAAGGAATTTGCTATTAAAATCAGAATTATGCCAAAAGTTAAATTTAAAAAATTATATTGAACAAAGATATAATGAGACATTAGATGAATTACAAAATAAAAAAGATAAATTTAAAAATTTATTCTATTTGAATATGTTATGGTTTATGCCAACTTTATTAGAACGTAAAGATCGAATGACAATGAGAGCATCATTAGAAGCTAGAGTACCATTTGCTAATAAGGAATTAGTTGAATATCTGTGGAATCTGCCATGGAAATATAAATTTTATGAAGGTAAAGAAAAAGGATTATTGCGTGAGGCATTTAAAGATTTATTACCTGATTCTATTATAGATAGAAAGAAAAATCCTTATCCTAAAACTCATAATCCTAAATATGCTAAAATAGTTAGTAAATTATTAAGGAAACGATTAAAAAATAAGAAATCTATTTTATATAAAATTTTTGATAAAGAAAAATTATATGAGTTATTAGATACTAAAGGAGAAAGCTTTAAAAATCCCTGGTTTGGTCAATTAATGACTGGACCACAATTATTAGCTTATTTATATCAGTTTGATGTATGGGCAGAAAAATATCATATTATTTTAGATATTTAATTTTGTTTACAATGTAGTTTATAACCATTACTCGTACATATAATATCGCCATTACTGGTATAGAGAAAATTAATGTTTAAAGTATCTAAATAATTATTGATTTTAGTTTTATTAATATTAGAAGTAATAATAGCCCATTTAGGATTAACGAGTTTTAAAAAATCTAAATTATGAAGATTATCGCTACCATGATGTGGTATTTTAATTAAAGATGATTTTAAATATTTTTCGTCTAATATTTTTAAAATTCGTTCTTCTTCGATATCACCAGTTAGGAGAAATGATGTTTGTTTGTCAGTTATTTTGGTTATTAAGGAAATATTGTTATCTTCTTCATTTTGATAATTATAAGTGGTGGATGGATAAATATCATAAATAATAGAATTAAAAATTAGTGATAATGGTTTATTAATAATATCATATGATATATGATAACTATTAATAGTATTAATGAGTTCAAAATATTCGTCATTTACTTCATTATAATTGGGCATATAAATTTGCTTAACAGGTATACTTTTAATAATTTTATCAGCTCCACCTACATGATCAATATCAAAATGAGTTAAAATTAATATATCAATTTTTTTAATATTATTCTTTTTTAAATATTCAAGAATATAAGGACTAGATGAATCTAAACCTGTATCAATTAAAATACTTTTACTTTTAGTTTTGGCAACAATACAATCAGCTTTACCAATGTTTAAAAAATGTAGCTCTATGTTTTGTTTGTGACATCCACATAGTAATAATATAATAATGAAACTGATTAGTAAGTTTTTCATATCCCACTCCTATAGATAAGATATGAAGAACTTTTTTAATTATGATAAAGTAAATTGTATAAAAAGTTTCTTTTTAACTCAATATATATGTAGAAAGGGTGATAACATGGAGCAAGTTTCAAATATTATTTCAACTAAAGATTTAGCTTATATTGAAGATATGTTAAATTGGAATTATACATTGGCAAAAGTGGCTAATCATTATAGTGGAGAAATTCAAGATAGTGAAATTGCTGATGAAGTTAGAAAAGTAAAAGAATTACATGTTGGACATTTTAATGAATTAATGAGTATCTTAGGAGGTGGTATTAATGAATAATAATAATAAAATATCTAATCCAAAGACTGAAGTTCCAACAACTATCGAAATGAATGATTTAAATTATTTAACGGATATATTAGAAAGTGTTAAAAATATGGTTAATAATTATTCGTATGCATTAAATGAAGCTAGTAATGAAAGTTTATATAATAGATTAAAAGCTATATTTGATGCTGAAACGGAATGTCAACGACATTTATTTGAATTAATGTTTAAAAAAGGTTGGTATTGTTTGGAAAAAGCAGAGGAACAAAAAATTACTCAAGCTTATAATAAAGCACAAGGGCAAGTAAGCGAATTAGCTTAGTTGTTTTTTTATCACTATTGCAAAGAAAGGGTATAATGTGATTAAAATTGTAAAAATAAAATCAATATAAGGTAATATCTCTTCATATTTTTTATATAAATAAATAGATTAAATTGATAGTCAAACAAAACCTTAAAAGAAGGAAAAGATTACCAATGTGTTCTTTACAATGGGGGATTATCAATATTTGATACAGAAATTAATGAACTAATCAATTTATTAAAAGAAAATCTTGAAAATAAATTTTAAGTAGATAAAGTTAAATATGTAAGACTTTTTACCAAAATATTAATATTAATAATTGTAAAATCATTTTAAATTTAGATAAATATTCATAAAATAAAAGGTTTAAACATTTAACTTAAAAATAAATACTATAAAAATTTATTTTATTTATTAAATTTTTTTGATATAATTGTTTATAGAAAGATACATAGTTCGTAAATTATAGTCTTTCCACTCCATTGTTGAAATTACCTGAATACTTTTAAATAGTTCGGTTAGATATAAAGGTTCATAATAATTGATATTATGGACTTTTTCATACGTTGAATTGATAAAATAGCTAATAAATGAAGATAAATTAGAAATATACTTAATTTAGTGCTAGTTCTATTTGACATTATTGACTTTTTATTGATATTATATACCTAAAAAAGGTGATTGCTATGAGTAATAAAATTAATTATATTAACATTTCATATGATGAACTATGTAAATTAAAAAAGATTGGGTACGGGACTGATTCAAAAGTATTTAAATATAATGGATCTAGTCTTTTAAAAATTTATCGTCAAAATCTTTATTATAATCAAAAAGATGAAAATAATAGGTGTGCAAAAGATAAAATTTATGATAAAAATACTATTAAGATTATAAATATAAATGAGAATATTAATTATTATCAATATAATGAAGATGATGAAGTAAAGTTAAGGACTAAAGATTCTGTCCTTAGAGCAATTTCTAAACAAAAGTATATCAATAGAACTGAATTACCTAAAGGAGTAGTGTATATTGATAATAAATTTTCTGGTGTTATTTTAAAAAAACTTAATGGTATTCAAATTCACAAGCTTAGTGGATTTCCTTTAAATTATAAGTATAAAATTATAAAAAATGTTTTATTAGATATTGAAGAATTACTTAATAATTATATCTATCATATTGATTTGGATAATAGTCCTTATCAAACTATTTGTTATATTGATAAATATGAACAAATAAAATTTATAGATGGTCATTCCCATATTTTAGTTGAATTTCCAACTTGTAAAACAAATTTGATAGATTTAGATGGTAAATCCACTATTTATAGGGAGAGGTACGATGAGATTAATGAATATAATTGTATCGCTGGATTATGCACATTAATAATTGAGTTTTTGTTTGGAATTGATACTAAAGAGATTCAAAAGAGCTATGAAATTTATTTTGAATTATTAAAAATTAAACTTAATAAAGAATTAAGTAGGAAATTAGCATATCATGACTTTAATAATTTTCAAGAAATGAAAAAGTTATTTATAAAATCTTTTTGAGTATATAGATATCTGAAATAATTTACTCATTTACATAATTACGAGTGAATATTTATATATATAGGGTATAAAAAAATTGCATAAAGCAATTACTAATTGATATAATATATAAAATAACTGAATTATTTTTTTGAGGTGATATGATGAAAAGAAAAGTATGCTTAGTTACTGGAAGTAGTAAGGGAATAGGGGCAGCCACGGTTTGTAAGTTTGCTAGTCAGGGATATAATGTTGTTATTAATTATGTTGACAGTAAAGATAAAGCTATTGCATTAAAAGGCATGATTGTTCAGAAATATGACGTTGATGTCTTAATTATAAAATGCGATGTTAGTAATGAAAAAGATGTTAAAAAGATGATAAATAAAGTTATTGACACTTTTGAACAGATAAATGTTGTTGTAAATAATGCTGGAATAGCTATTGACAGTCTAGTTGACGACAAGCAAGTAAGCGATTTTGAACATATTTTAAAAGTTAATTTAATTGGAGCTTTTTTAGTATCACGTGAAGCTGCTAAATATATGAAAGACGGGGTTATTATTAATGTAGCATCAACTAATGGAATTGATACTCCCTATCAATATGGACTTGATTATGATGCATCTAAAGCTGGATTAATATCATTAACTAAAAATTTAGCAAACTATTATGCACCTAATATTCGCGTTAATGCTGTAGCTCCTGGATGGGTTATAACTGATCATAATCAAAATTTAGATGAGGAATTTATTAATACAGAGAAAGCTAAAATTTTATTAGAGCGTTTTGCTAAACCAGAAGAGATTGCTAATGTCATTGCTTTTTTAGCTAGTAGTGAAGCTAGTTATATTAATGGTGAAGTCATTAGAATAGATGGAGGTCTAAAATGTTAGAACAGTTAGGAATTAGTGAAGAAGTTAATAATTACTTCATTGAAACAGAAAAAGTATTGAAAGGAAAGTTTGATGAGATTGACCAAATATGTGAATATAATAGCATGAAAGTATTACATGCTTTTCAACATCATCAAATAGCAATGAATCATTTTGGAAGTACTACTGGTTATGGTTATGATGATATTGGTCGTGATACTTTAGAACAAGTATTTGCTAAAGTATTAGGAGCAGAAGATGCTATTGTACGTAGTCAATTTATTTCAGGAAGTCATGCCCTTACGGTTGCTTTATTTGCCTTTTTAAGACCAGGAGATAAGATGCTTAGTATTACAGGCTTACCCTATGATACTTTACATGAAGTAATTGGTATTAAAGAAAATAAAAGTTCATTAAAGGCTTTTGGTGTTCAATATGATCAAATTGAATTAATTGATAATGATTTTGATATAGATAGTATAACTTCTTATTTACAGAAAAACAAAGTTAAATTAATTGAAATACAAAGATCAAAAGGATATTCTACTAGAGAGAGTTTAACTATTGATAAAGTAGCTAATGTTATAAAAAAAATAAGAGAAGTTGATAAAGAAGTTATAATTATGGTTGACAATTGTTATTGTGAATTGATAGATAAATTAGAACCGACTGAAGTTGGGGCAGATATTATTGTTGGTTCATTAATTAAAAATTTAGGTGGGGGCATTGCACCTAATGGAGCCTATATAGCTGGTCGTAAAGATTTAGTAGAACTAGCAGGGGAACGCTTAACCTTACCAGGCGAGGGACGAGAAGTCGGACCAACTCTTGGTATCAATAAGGCTATTGCGCAAGGTTTATTTTTGGCACCATCAGTTATAGCAAGTAGTTTAAAAACAGCTATTATAACTAGTAAAGTATTAGAAGACTTAGGATATGAAGTTAGTCCTAAATGGGATAGTAAACGGGCTGATATTGTCCAAAATATTATTTTTCATAATCCTAATGACTTAATTAATTATTGCCAAGGTATTCAGTTTGGTTCACCCATTGATTCTTTTGTAAAACCAGAACCATGGGATATGCCTGGTTATGATGATAAAGTAATTATGGCAGCTGGAACCTTTACTCAAGGATCATCAATTGAATTATCATGTGATGGACCAATTAGAGAACCTTTTATAGCATATCAACAAGGGGGTCTAACTTATGAGTATGGTAAATTGGGAGTTATGCGAGCTATTACTCATTTGTTAGGAAATAAAAATGCGTAATAAATTAAAAATACTTTATGAAGATAAATATATTATCGTTGTTGATAAACCAGCTAAATTACTTACTATAGCTACTACTAAAGAAAAGGAAAAAACATTATATCATCAAGTATATGAATATTTAAAGAAAAAGAACCAAAGAGTTTTTATTGTTCATCGCTTAGATAAAGATACTAGTGGTATAGTTGTTTTTGCTAAAACCGAAAAAATAAAAAGATATTTGCAAAATAATTGGGATGCAGTTATTCGTAAATATATTGCTACTGTTTATGGTAAGATAGATATAAAAGGAGAAATACATAACTTTTTATCAGAAACAAAAACACATATTACTTATATAAGTAGTCAAAAAAAGGGAAAAGAAGCCTATACTAAATATAAACGATTAACTTATAATAATAAATTAGATCTTAGTTTAGTAGATATAGAAATATTAACTGGTAGAAAAAATCAGATTAGGGTACATATGAATAGTATTAATCATCCCATTGTAGGAGATATAAAATATGGTAGACAAATAAAACAAAAAAGAATGTATCTTCATGCTTATTATATATCCTTTTATCATCCAATAAAAAGGGCAGTAATGGAAATAAGAAGTTTATTACCAGATATGATAATAAACTAAAAACTATAATAAAAGAGTATGTAAGAAGTCTGTGTAAATAGAATTTCCCATCATAGGAAGTAAGTTATTATTCTTCCTATTATTTTTTTTTAAACTATTACTAATGTATAAATAATACTTTATTATACTATCAAATAAAATTACCTCTATTTTCTATATGTTTGATCTAATTTCTAAATATATTTTTAGTATATAATTATAACCATTTTAATTTTATTTAAATTTTGTTTTTGACATTAAGCTTTTCTATAAATATTATCAATGATATATCTTTTTATCTATATTCGTTTATATTGTTATTTATAAATATCAAAGGGTTCACTAATAGATTATAATTCTAAAATATTAATAAATTAAAAAAAGTAAATCTATGTTTTAATTTTATTTAATAACAATTATAATATAGATTTACTTATTAAAGTTAAGAAGAAATGATAAACAATCTTATCACTCTTTGGAAAGGTTTTTGCATAATTATTAAAAATATCATAAGATATTTTATTATCATTGGCCGCCCCAGTAGGATTCGGACCTACGATCGTGGAGTCAGAGTCCACTGCCTTACCACTTGGCCATGGGGCACTAATGACATTATAGCATAATTTATCTATTTATACAATTAATATGTTCGCAATATATTTGTGTATTATATTGTAATATCTTTACATTATATTGTTATATGACCTAAATGAGTGATAAATATGAATAGTTTTTTTATTTATATTTTTCATTAATCAAGGCTTTTATAATTAAATCTAGTATATAACAAATTGATATTACATAACTAATTGTCAAAATTAATCTAAATAATGCTTCAATCCTGCTTCTTTTGTATTTATGTGTTATAATTATAATAATAAGGAGAGTGAGGTAATTGGTTAAATTTGATTTTGAGACTTATCAAAATATAGAAATTAATGATTATAATTTGGATAAGGTATTAGATGTGTTTTTAGATGATAATAAATTAGCTGGTTGGTATCAATTGGATAATAGTAATTTAGATGATATTACTAGTACAGCTAATTATATTAAAGATAATTGTGATGTTTTTCTAGTTATTGGGATAGGAGGCTCTTATTTAGGACCACAGGCTATAATAGAGGCTTTAAGTCCATACTTTAAGCAAAATAATCCAGAAATAATATTTTGTGGAAATAATTTATCTAGTGATTATTTAGATGATTTAATTAAGTATATAAAAGACAAAGATATAATGATTAATATAATTTCTAAGAGTGGAACTACTTTAGAGCCTGTTATTAGTTTTGAATATTTATTAGATTATATGGAAGATAAATATGGAAAAGGTAATTTTAATAGACGTGTAATTGTAACTACTGATTCTAAAAACAGTCCATTAATGGCTATGGCTGAAGCTAATCATTATAAGTCCTTTGTTATTCCTACTAATATAGGAGGTCGTTTTTCTGTATTGACACCAGCAGGATTATTACCAATGGCAGTGGCTGATATTGATATTGAAAAATTATTTGATGGTGCTAATGCAGCTAAATGTAATCTAGATGATTGTTATTACTATACAGTACTTAGGCATCTAATGTATAAAAAAGGTAAATTAATTGAATCATTTAATGTGTATGAACCTAAATTGTATTATTTTGCTGAATGGATAAAACAATTATTCGCTGAAAGTCAAGGTAAACAAAGTAAAGGATTATTGCCTGTTTCTACAGTTAATACTAGAGATTTACATTCTATTGGTCAATATTATCAAGATGGTCCTAAAATACTATTTGAAACAACTCTTTTTAATAGATCTAAAGAGGATATATATATATCAAAATATTCTAAAACATTAAATCAAATAAATCATATTGCTATGCAAAGTGTAGCTTTAGCCCATCAGCATGCTGGAGTACCAACTACAGTTATTGAACTTGATCAAATCAATGAAAATAATTTAGGGTATTTAATATTTTTTTTCGAAATGAGTGCTATGTTAGGAAGTTACCTATTAGGTGTTCGATATTATGATCAACCAGGTGTTAATGCTTATAAAACCATTATTCAAGAAAAAATAAAACCAATGCTGTAGTAACATTGGTTTTTCTAATTAATAAAAGTTTTAATAATCTCATCGTGATTATAAGAATCAGCTTGATAAATACATTTTAATAAGGCATTAGGTACTTTGGTAGCTATTAAGTCAATTTCATTATTTATATCTATTTTAATATAATAAACAGTATCCTTTTGAATTAGGAAAGCGAAAAAGTCTAGTCCATGCAATGCTGACAAATTATTAGAAAATAATAAATCAATAAAACATTTTTGAAAAATAATATATGAATCTAAATTAGCTATTAATAGTAGTTTATTAATAATTTCTTGAATAATATCGTGATTTACAATGAAACTATGTTTTCTAATATATAATTCTAATTCTTGTTCAAGATTAATTATTTCAATAGAATTCAGTAGTCTAAATCTTTGTGGTAATATACTACTAGGTAAATTAATAGATAATGATTTAGATAATGTACGACTAAATTCTGTAAAACATAGATTTTCTAATATTTTACTATTATTTAGTTTATTATTATCCATTAAATATTCTATACTACTACTTTTATTACCAAATAAATTTTTAAATAAAGTTTGATTAGACAATTCAATATCATTATTAGTATTAATGATATTACCATTATAATCGAAAGTTAAATCAATATATTCCATATTATCTGAGTGTTTTAGAGATCTATTTTTAGTTTGATAAATCATATTAATAGTATCTTTTCTTTGAATAATATTGATATTTTGTTCGTATTGTTTATCAATATTAGTTAATGATAGATTACTAGATACCTCACCTTTTTTATTAATACAATTATATATTAACATTTGAGGAAAAAATTGTTTGTTATAATTAGTAATTTTATTTTTTATTTGGATAAAGTCAGTATCAAAAGAGTGATCGATTGTAATATTGTAGTAATCATTGGGAAATAATAGATTAATTTTATTAAAATAGTTTTGAGACATAGTTATATCATATTCCTTTAAATTATCTTCAATAAGGTTTTTTTGATATTCTTTAAAAACTTTATTATTGGAAATCCCACCGGGTAGGTTTTCCAATATATTTTGTAATCTATTGTCCATATAATCACCCTAATTACTCTTATTTTGATTATATTATATATCATAATTATTGTCAATTACTCAATTTGACAGTTACTCTTTTTTCATGATATGATATTCCTATCAATTGAGTTGAGGTGAAAACATTGAAAACAGATCAAAAGGCTGTTCTATTAGTTTTCTTTATTACATTAGATTTTCTTTTTAGTAGTTTAGTTATAAACAAAACAATCTATTCAACTAATGAACAATCTAATTCTACTTTAAGAGCTAGTGGTAATTATGTGGAAATACTAACTTTAGATAAAGTTTTTAATGATATGAGAATGCCAATAGCTGATAATACGACTGAGGAACAAGAACAGGTGGTATTTGAGGGAATGACATTAACACAACTAGCTGAAAAGCTTGATAGAACATTTGCTAATGAATTAAAGGGGAAAGGTTATTTAGTTGCTTCCTATTCTTTAGAGTTAGGTATTGATCCATATGTTGCTGCATCTATTATGATGCATGAAACAGGGTGTGAATGGGGTTGTAGTTATTTATTAAAACAGTGTAATAATGTAGGTGGCCAAAAAGGGTATGGCTGTGGTGATTATATTTATTATAGTACTTTAGATGAAGGTATTATGGGAGTATTGTATAATGTATATGTTAATTATGTATCTTATGGATTAACTACTCCTGATTTAATTGGACCTAAGTATGCAGAAGATCCTAATTGGAGAAATGCCGTTAATAATTATGTGAATAAATTTAGAAACGGATAAAATAATCTTTAAATTGAAGTTGGCAACAAAAAGTGACACTTAAAATTATTATTGAAACCCTAATTGAGTTTTATACTTAATTGGGGTTTTATAGTTTAAAGTATAACTAAGTCTTAAATAATTAATTTTATTTATTTTTCTCCTAATTTTTTGATTTTGTAATATATCTATTCTTTTTTTATCTATAAGAAGAAAATTATTTAAGCATTTGACCTTTAGATATAACCAATTTTCTTACACATTTGTCCATTCCAATTTAATCATTTAAATGATATAAAACTATTTTTTCCTTTTTATTATAACAAAAAATGCAACTTTTTATAGTTACATCTTTTAAGTTAATGACATTGTTTTAAAACTTTGTTTTTCTTTTATATAGCTATATATTTCATTTTGTGGTAAACCTAAACATTCGTAAATATCTTCATAAGAAACATTTATAAAATTATAGTTAGTTGTTGGTTTAGGTATCTTAGTTATAAGGGTATCGATTAATTGATAATCTATTGGTTGCTCAATTAAAATTTTAGCAATAATAATGTTTAATAATTTTTGAGTATCATAAATAGCTTTACAGCTTAGTTCATCCAATTTTTCGCATTGTAAAGAATCTTTAATTCTATGTGCTAACATTATCATATGGTTATTTATAATAGTATTTAATTTATTTACTTCGAGAGGGTATTGACCAGCTATGTAATTATTGATAAATAAAAATCCAAAGAAATTAGCACCTATATCTTTAAAATTAGCATTATCTATTTCATGTTTAGTATAATATAATTGTAATGTATTTATGGTATTTATAGCTAAATGATAATAATCAAATATATTATCTGTTTTATTACAAAAAGTAATTGGCTTATCTTCATTTTCTATATAGAAAGAATTATTATGATAAGTATTTGAATTATAATATAATTTAATATTATTATTATTTAGTACTTCGTTAAGATAAGGATAATTTTCTTGAAGTTCAAATATCTGATAAAAAGTATTTAGATGTGATATTAAATCTTTTTTATCTATTTTTATTTTCATTAGTCTTGGATCATCATGTTTATTTGGTAATGGTAATTTAGAATAATAGTTTAAGACTTCATTTAATAGCTCTAAGTATACCTCATTATAGTTACTCATATAATCAGTATCATTAAATGAATCTGATTTTTTCATTAATGATATTTCCTTAGGATGATTTTTACTCCATTGAATAAATTTATTATAGTATTGTTTAAATGCAGGATGTTTAATTATTTTAGAATAAGTTATAAGATCATTTTGTATGGTTCGCTTTTGTTTTAATATATTATTTATAGTAAAGCCATCTAATGCAAAATAAATATTATTTCTAGATGTAGATTCTATATGTTTTAGACTATATAATTTTTTTATATTTTTAATTAATTCATCTTCAATCATTTTTAATTCTTTAATACCTTGCATATTATATCTCTCCTTATGTGATAACTATTGTACTAAATAGACATTAAAATGTCAAATAAAATATAAAAAAATAGAAGTTATGTTATAATATTAATAATGAAAGGAAATAATACTAGGGTTGAAATATGAATTTATTTATGAAAAAACAAAAAATTGATACAATATCAATGGCATATATTATTAGAGAATTAACTAAGGCTAATACTAGTAGTATTGAAAATATATTAGATGAGCAAGGAGCTATATATGATAGAGTAAATTGTCAATTAATTATAATGACATTATATTATGAATGTTTAAGATATTATTTATTAAAAAATAATGGCAAGAATATTGTTAATTTAACTTTAGAAATTAGTTATGACTTATTCTATCAATCACTTAATTTAGATGATAACACAATTAATCAATATAAAATAATTATTGGTAATGCAAGTAATTCTTTTAAACAAATATTAAATCATAAATATTTAAAAAAGAATAATATATATTTGGAATTATATAATAGCTTTTTGGTTAATATGAATATTAATCCAGTTTTAATTGATGATATAAAAAAGCAAGAAATAATAATTATATTTGAACAGTGGTTTATATATTTAGAAAAGCAAGTATCTATATATAGAATAGTAGATAATACTACAAAGACAGAATCTAAAATAGATATTGATTTCTAAAAATGTTGCTTAATAGTATTTTTTATGAAAACTATCTATTATCTATAAATATTATAAATAATATGCTATAATAAAGTTAAGTGGAGGTATTTATGGTAAAGCAAGCTAAAAATATAAGTGATGTCGATCTTCAAATTTGTTGGGAAGGTAAACCTAGTGGGTTGATTCAACAATTTTTGACATCAATTCATCTTAACTTTACAACATACCAAATAACGAAAGATGAATTAATTGTTAAGACAGGTTTTTTTAGGAGAAAGACCAATACAGTCGAATTATATTTGCTAAAAGATCCTGATATTATGGAAAGTATTTATCAACGCATTTTAGGGATAGGAACTATAGTAGTTAGAGTTGATTCACATACAGAAATACCTAATCGTAATTCTAGAATATATTTAAGGAACATTAAAAATGTACAAGAAGTTCGTAAATTACTTAGAGATGGTATTGAAGCTGATGTAATGGAAAGAAAAATTACTTATTTTGATAAAGTATAATGATGTAAGGATGTGATAATATGGCTAAAGATAGAGAAGAAGCAATTAAATTAATAAAGAAGAAATTGAATGGAGAAACTTTACTAAATTATGCTGATATTGGTGTAATATCTGGATATCATGAAAAATATATATTAAAATTAAAAAAACAGTTGTTAAATGGTGAACTAAGGACTGAACATGGAAATAAAAATAGAAAACCAGTTAATACTATTCCTGATGATGAAAGACAATATATAATTGACTTATTTAAAAGGTCCAATGTTAGTGTCCGTAAATTCTGTAAATTTTATGGTAAACGTAGTTATTCTTGTATATATAGTGTATTAAAGAAAGAAGGCTTATTAGAAAATAGTGAATATTCTCGAAAAAATGTTTCTAAAAAAGCTAAGGAAAGAAGAAAGAAAGAAGCTAAGAAAAAAGAGCAAGATAAAGTTACAAAAAAATAGTTATTTATATTGTAATAACTATTTTTTTGTAAACAAAAGTAAACTAGATATAAATAATTATTCATAATACTTGTTTTTTTATTAAATTTTGATACTGTTAATATAGAAAGGAGTGGTTGACTATGAAAAAAATTATGCAAACATTTTTATTCATTATAATGATGCTAGTGTATATTTATCCAGCTAATGCATTAACTGAATTTTCAATTGATAGTTGGACTACAAGTGGAGGATATGGTAATCTAAGCAGAGTAAATGATAAGGTAATTAATATTAAAGGAAATGATAGTGCATCTGATGGTATGTATGTTGGACCATTTAGTAAAGCTAGTACAGCTAAATTAGTTGATGGTATTACTGAGGAAACTTATATTGAACTTGGATTGGATAAAATGAAGACAGGTGAATATTTTGAAGTATCTTTAGCACTTAAAGATAGTTCTAATACATATGTATCAGAAGCTGTTGTTATGACTCAGAAAGTTGATGATAATACAATTAAATTATCAGCAGGATGGGCTGATAATGTTATAGCAACAATATCAAAAGAAGGATTGTATACTTATCAATGGAAAATATTTACTCAAGGTGAAAAGACATATGTTAACTTTTCACTATTAGATGGTAAAACAGTAGTTGGAACAACAGGAAATATAGATATGGATAGTAGTAAATTAACAACTAATGATACAAAGAATCCAATTGCTAAACAAAGTGATGTTTGTGTAAAATATTTATGGTTTTGTAATGTAAATGTACAAAATGGAATTAATGTTCACATAAGTTTGCCAGAAGTAAAACCAACATTTGATGGATTATTAGCAAATTCAAATAGTGAAAATTTAAGTAGTGTTTTACATAATTCTTAAGTGAAAAAGTTAGCAATGCTAATATTTTAGAATATCTTGATATAGACATATTAGTTAAAAATTTAATTGATGGTGCTAGTATAGGTAATTTAACTAATTTGACAGAGGCTATAGATTTAGTAGTATCATTACCAGAAAATTTACCAGAAGTAAAAGAAGGATATAATAGAACATATTATATAGTAAGACAGCATAATGATGATATTGAATTATTAGATACATCATTAACAGAAGATGGGAAAGGATTAACATTTAAATCAGATAAATTCTCAACATATGCAATAGCATATATAGATACAAAAATAGAAGCAAATCCAAATACAGCAGATATCAATTTAATGACATTAATAGGAATGATCCTAGTAGGATTAGTAGGAATAATTTATACGATGAAAAATAGACTATTTAATTAATCAAAAGAGTGATAAAAAATTATTACTCTTTTTTGATGAAAATAGGTAAAAATGTAAAATAGTATAATTTAGTATAATTTGCGAAAAAAAGACTTGC
>CANQEN010000022.1 GCA_947595045.1 uncultured Bacilli bacterium
CTAAATGAGTTAAATGAAGCAAAAGATGATAGTAGTATCTTTGTAGACCCATATGGCAATATCAGATATAGAGGAGCAACACCAAATAACTACGTAACTTTTAATGATGAGCCATGGCGAATAATCGGAATAATCGATGGAAAAGTTAAGTTGATAAGAGATGAATCAATAGGTAGTTATTCATGGGATAGCTCAGAAGCAACGGTAAATAATGGTAATGGAATAAATGAATGGAGTCAAGCTGATTTGATGAAGTTACTAAACCCAGGATATGAGAATGAGACAGTAGATGGTACTACAACAGGAAGCTTGTACTGGAATAAAGCAAGTGGAAAGTGTTATAATAACTCTAATAATGCAACAACAGACTGTGATTTTAGTCAAAGTACTGGTAATTCAAAGGGATTAAGTGACAAAGCCAAGAGTATGATAGAGAAGAGTACGTGGTATTTAGGTGGACATGATAGTATTCCAAAGGATGTAACAATAGATACTATGTCATTAATGATGGATAGAGAAAGAGGAGAAGATGTAGTAGAAAATCCAGAAGACAATGTCCAAAGAACAACAAAATGGAGAGGATACGTAGGCTTAATGTATCCAAGTGATTATGCCCAAGCAACAAATAGTACAAATTGTAACGGAGCATTAGGACAGTGGAATAATGACTCTAATAGTGATTGTAAAACTAACGATTGGTTATATAAATCAGATTCTTGGCAATGGACATTGTCTCCGTATTCGGGGAACTCCTTAGGTGTGTGGCATGTGTACAAAATTGGCTATGTGAGCAACTTATATGCGCACAATGCTGTTGGGGTTCGTCCAGTCATCAATCTAAAATCCAATGTAAAAGTGAATGGTACAGGGAATGGAACTGAGAATACACCATATAAATTAGGGTAAAGAAACCTGTGCTCTGCGAGAGGAAACTCGAGGGCACTCACATAATTTTTAAGGTTTGGTAATTACAATATAATATTGTTGTGATTATAGGGTATGTTTGAGAAAGTCACCAAATTTCGATAATGCCAACAATACTAACGGTGTGCGTCCAGCCCTTTAAAAATGCAGGTTATTAGGTTGGATATAGGGCTTAGTAATTAGAATTATAAGGGACATAACTATCCTTAGCTATATAACTAAAAGTAGAAATACAGATGGTAAAATATACGTATTTACATATTGATTGTATTATGATTTAAGGGCTAGTAAAAACTTAAATGTTTTTACTAGCTTTTTTGCTTAAAATACACTATTTATGTTACAATATAAAAGAATTATATTATTAATTGAGAGTTATGAATTATGAAAAAGATTAACACTAAAAATAAAAAAACATATATTTAATATTAATTTATATATTAATGATTATTTAGCTTACAGTGAAGTTACTAAAATGAGAGATGGTATTAGCATATTATATATGTTTTTAGACGATTTATTGAAAAAAAGTTTATGGTCTTATAAAACTTCCATTATGAATAATACAGCTAATATAAAGAAGTTTTATCAATGTATGAGTGAAAAGGGATAAGTTAGTATTGAAGATTACAATTTTATTTGTGATGAAATAAGACATAATATTATGATGATATGTATTTTTAAATGTGGAGGATATAATAAATGGAATTAATACAAGTAGGAGAGAAAACTTACTATATTAAAAATGCTACTAATATAGGAATATATAAGATTGATGATACACATGTATATTTAATTGATACAGGAAATGATAAAGATGCAGGTAAAAAGATATTAAAAATAATAAATGAGCAAGGTTGGATAGTTGATGGTATTATTAATACACACTCTAATGCTGATCATATTGGTGGTAATAAGATAATTCAAGATAGAACAAATTGTGTAATACTATCTTACAAGGTAGAATCATGTTTAACAGAATTTCCTATATTAGAGCCGTCATTTTTATATGGTGGTTATCCTTTCAATGATTTATGTAATAAATTTTTGATGGCTAAACCATCAATAGCAAGTTCTATTGAAAATAAATTACCAGAGGGATTAGAATATTTTAGTTTAAAAGGACACTTTTTTGATATGATTGGAATTAAAACTAGTGATAATATATATTTTTTAGCTGATTCTTTATTTAGTGAAGAAACAATTAATAAATATCATTTATTTTTTATATATGATGTTCAAGAATATCTTAATACTTTAGAATTTTTAAGCACATTAGATGGAAATTTATATATTCCATCTCACTGTGAAGCTACTTTAGATATAAATAGTTTAATCCAATGTAATCGTAATAAGATAAAAGAAATAGAAAATAAAATATATAATATTTGTGAACAAGAAATAACTTTTGAAAATATATTAAAAAGATTATTTGATGAATATAATTTAGTTATGAACATTAATCAATATTATTTAGTAGGTAGTACAGTAAAATCCTATTTATCCTATTTATATAATCATAATAAATTAAGCTATGAACTTAAAGATAACAAGATGCTTTGGAGACAAATATAAATATATATCACATTTTTATATTTAGATAGTTGCATTTATGGGGAAATTACATATTATACTATAACCAATATTAATTTATATAGAGGGGAAGTATATATGAATCAATCCATTTATTGTTCACATCATAATCGTGATGATTGTAATTATTCAAATGAATGTAATAATGATTGTCAAAATGAAAATAAATGTGCTAATGAAGATATATGTAAAAAAATAATTCCTTGTGTTGGTTTAAGGGAAGCTAGGGGACCAACGGGACCAACAGGCCCAGCAGGAAGTCCAGGAGGACCAACTGGTCCGACAGGGGCAACCGGTCCCCAAGGAGAGATAGGCCCAATAGGATTACCAGGTATACCTGGAGAAATAGGGGCAACTGGTCCAACTGGTCCGACAGGAGCAACCGGGCCAATAGGACCTCAAGGTGAGGCTGGGGGGATATCAAGTTTTGCTGATTTTTATGCTTTAATGCCTCCTGATAATGCTACTACTGTTGCAGTGGGGACAGATGTTAGCTTTCCTCAAAATGGTCCAACTAGTGGTGATGATATAACAAGAATTAATGATAGCTCATTTAATTTAGAACCTATAGGAAGTTATCAAATATTATTTCAAGTAGGAACTAATGAGCCAGGTCAGTTAGTATTAACTTTAAATGGCAATGCTTTAGCATATACTGTAGTAGGAAGAGCGACAGGAACTACGCAAATAGTTGGTATGGCTATTGTAACTACAGATACGGTTAACTCTGTTTTAACAGTGAGAAATCCAGCTTCAAATTCGACAGCCCTAACTATTACTCCACTTGCAGGAGGAACACAACCAGTGTCAGCTCATTTAGTAATTACTAGATTGCAATAAATGAAAAACTTAATTAATTATAGATAAATAATTATTTGACAATTAGATTAAAAGTGCTATAATAACTTGCTAAGGAGGGTTTGTACTAAATGAAAAATCAAGATAAATTTAAAATTATGACTCATATTGTTGGTGAAAACGATACAATTACAGATGTATTAATTGTAACTAGTAGAGTGGATTTATGTGCATTGGATTTATCTCAATTAGATGGAGAACAGCGTAGAATATTTGAGCGTAATTTAAGATTAGCTTTTTGTGCATATGACTTTAATTTAGCACCTGTAAATAGAAATGTTTACTTATGTAATAATAATGGCAATAAGCTTACTTATCAAAGTAATAATACTACTAAGAAATCAAAAGTAATGTCTTTATTTAAGAGAAAACCAATATAATTGGTTTTTTTTAGTTATCCATGATATAATACACTATGGTGGTGATATTATGTCTAAGAAGGTTATTATGTATATTGGATTAATAGTAATTATTATTGATCAATTAATTAAATATCTAATTAGTCAAGTAATACCACTATATACTTCCAAATGTATAATTAATAGTTTTTTCTATATAACTAATGTCCGTAATGAAGGTGCTGCATGGAGTATATTATCAGGAAATGTCTACTTTTTAATTATTATATCGATATTAGTTATAGCCCTTATTTATTATTTCTATTTACGTAATAAAGATTTATCGAAATATGAAATAATTATTTTTGGACTGTTATTAGGTGGAATTATTGGTAATCTAATAGATAGAATTATTTATGGCTACGTTATTGATTATTTAGAATTTATTATTTTTAATTATCATTATCCAGTCTTTAATATGGCTGATATATGTATTGTAGTATCAGTAATTTTATTATTTGGCTATTCTATTTGGGAGGATATATGCAAAAAATCAAAATTGAAGATAAAATAGATATAAGAATTGATAGTTTTATTGCTAATGAGCTAGATATCAGTCGAAGTAAGATAGTTAAAATGATTAAACAAGGTTCTATTTTAGTTAATCAAAAAAGAGTAAAAAGTAGTTATGTACCAACAATTGGTGATATAATAACAATTGATAATTATGAAGAAGAACCTATTACTGTAATTCCTGAGAAAATGGATTTAGATATTGTATATGAAGATAACGATGTATTGGTTATCAATAAAGCTAATGGTGTAGTAGTTCATCCAGCAGCTGGACATGTAAGAGGAACTCTAGTTAATGGTTTAATGGCTTATTCTAATCAATTAAGTTCTGTTAATGGAACATTTAGACCAGGAATAGTACATCGAATAGATGCTGATACAACTGGGTTATTGATGATTGCTAAAAATGATCAAGCTCACAATATTTTAGCAGAAGAACTTAGCAAAAAAGAAACAACTAGAAAATATATAGCACTAGTATGGGGTGTTATTAATCATGATACAGGTACTATTGATGCTCCAATAGGCAGAGATTTAAACGATCGAAAAAAAATGACTGTTACGGATATTAATAGCAAAGATGCTATTACCCATTTTAAAGTATTAGAACGATATAAAGAGGCCACTCTAATTGAATTGCAGTTAGAAACAGGTAGAACACATCAAATTAGAGTACACATGAATTATATTGGGCATCCTGTAGTAAATGATCCTGTATATGGTAGAAGAAAATTAATTGATAATACAGGTCAATGCTTACATGCTAAAACATTAGGGTTTATTCATCCTACAACTCATGAATATATGGAATTTACTTCAGAATTACCAGAGTGTTTTACTAACATATTAAAGCAATTTAAATAAGTTAGTGTTTACTATTCAATTAAAATATATTAAAATAAAGATAGGTGATACAGTGAATATTACATTAAATAAAAACGATGAAGTAGTTATGCGCTTAGTTCATTATTTTATAACTAAAAAAGGATATAATCCTATTATTTTACATGGCGCTAAAGATGAAATATGGTTAGAGAACTCTGAAAATGATTATGAAATAGTTCGTATTGTAACTAATTATATTCATAATGATGAGCAATTAAATATTGATTTATTTAGGACAAAACAAATAGTAAAAAAAATAAAAAATAAAACCTTTTCTTTTCGAATAAATACTTTAAGCATTTTTTTAAACTTAGGTAATAATGTTCATCTTAAAGACACAAGGGTAAAGAATATTGATTTGGTGAAATTAAACTCATGGGGTGATTTAGGCCATTATAATTTTATAATAGACACTTTTCCTGATATTTTAGAAGTTGAACATCCAGAAGAAGAAGGGTTAGCTCTTTTTATGAAATTAACGGACGATATTAATGATCGTAACAAAGAAGAAGCTATTAAGGCAGAGGATATTTTTTCAAGGAAAAGACCAATTGTTACATATGCTCTTTTAATTAGTAATTTAATTTTATTTATCGCAATGGCATTATCCTCTAAAAATATGGCTAATTTAGATGCTATAACTCTTTATCATTTTGGAGGATTAACTAATTATCATACGATGGGCAGTATTACAGAAATGTATCGACTAGTTACTAGTATTTTCTTGCATGCAGGACTTATTCATTTGCTATGTAATATGTATTCACTATATGTGTTAGGACCTCAAGTAGAAAATTTCTTTGGGAAGAAAAAGTTTTTACTTATTTATTTAGGTAGTGGTATAATTGGTAATTTATTTTCTATGTTATATCAAGCAGATAATATTATAAGTGTAGGAGCTTCAGGAGCAATATTTGGATTATTAGGGGCTTTAGTGTATTTTGGATATCACTATAGAGTCTATTTAGGTCAAGTATTGAAAGCTCAAATAATACCATTAATTATATTAAACTTATTTATTGGTTTTGCTGTTAGTGGTATAAATAATATAGCTCATGTGGGTGGATTAATAGGTGGATATATGGTTACTAAGGCAGTTGGTATTAAATATAAAACATCTATATTTGATAATATAAATGGAATTATTGTGTTAGTTATTTTAGTTAGTTTCTTAAGCTTTATGATTTTGCATAATTAAAAGTTAAGTAGAAGTTTAATAAAAAGGTATATTTTATACCTTTTTATTATTAAGAAATAAAATGATAAAAGTTTCTTTTATATAATTATTGATATTATCTAGTGAATAATTAATTTCTTTTCTAAAGTGTTTAATTACTAAATTAATCCATCCATCGACAAAAAGAGATATATTTAACTCTAAATTATTAATATTTTGATTCCTCAAAGTATCATATAAAATTTTATCAATAATTTTATTTAAATTATTAGCAAATATTAAAGGTTCGTTACTTGATAGAATCATAGTATATATACTTTCATTATCTTTTAAATAATTACAAATTTCATCAAAATAACAATCGATATTATCTATATTTTTTAGTTGATCAATATTAGAATATAGTATATCTAAAGTCTCTTTTTGAATATCTAGCGCTACTTCATATATATTATCATAGTGAGTATAAAAAGATCCTCTAGTAATATCAACAATTTTAACTAAATCAGTGACAGTTATTTTATTTAATTCTTTTTTTTCTCTCATTAATTCAGCAAAAGCTCTTTTTATTTTTTCTCTCGTTTTTCGTGATGATGCATTTTTAATTTTTACTTTCATAATAGCTAACTCCTTACATATAATATTATAACAGTTTTTTTACATATTTGCTATAAATGTTTAAATTTTGACACTATATAATAATTTGTTATTTACCATTACTAATATAAGTGCTATAATATCACCTGCTTTTGCTAAAGGAGGAAGAATAATGAAAAAAATAACTGATTTTATGGTCGATAAAAGATATTTTATTTTATTTTTATTTATCATTTTGACTGGAATATCAGTCTTTTTATCACAAAAAGTGAAAATTAATCAAGATATTTCAAGATATTTACCTAGTTCTTCTAATACAAGAATTGGTATGGATATTATGGATGATGAGTTTTCATCTAGTAATAGTTCACTTAATATTATGTTAAAAAACTTAAGTGCTAAAGATAAAAAGAAGGCATATGAATATTTAGCTAAAATGGATCATGTATCCAAAGTAGAATATGATGATAGCTCTAATTATAATAAAGATAATATGACTCTTTATGTGTTAACGATAGATGATATAGCTGATTCCAAGGTAGCTAGTCAAGTATATGATAAAATAGAGACACATTTTGACGAACAATTAGTTGATACTTCAGGAGATGTATCTGATTATAATAAAGACGTCTTACCATTTGGAATAATTGTATTAGCAGTAGGATGTGCCTTAATTATATTAATCATTATGTGTGAATCATATATTGAACCATTTTTATTTTTGGCAACCATTTTAATGGCAGTATTATTAAATAATGGTACTAATATTATCTTTAATAATGTATCAAATATAACTAGTTCAATATCAGCCATTTTACAAATGGCTTTGTCAATGGATTATTCCATTATGTTAATTAGCCGTTATCAACAAGAAAAAGCTCATGAACCTAATAAAGTTAAGGCTATGAAGAAAGCTTTAAATAATGCTTTTCAATCTATTTCTAGTAGTTCAGTTACAACTATAGTTGGGTTATTAGCTTTAGTATTTATGAGTTTTACAATTGGCCGTGATTTAGGTCTTGTTTTAGCTAAAGGCGTTTTACTTAGTTTAGTTTGTATTTTTACATGTCTACCAGCTTTGATAGTAATGTGCGATAAATTAATTATTAAAACTAAAAAGAAAACTCCCCATATTAGATTAAATAGTTTAGGATCTATTGTATATAAAGGACGTTATATTATTTTCATCTTATTTATTTTAGTATTTGGTATAAGCTATTTATTAAAAGGTAATTTAGGCATTCTATATACAGAATCAGGGACTGATGAAATAGATAAAGTATTTAACTTAAATAATCAAATGGCTGTTATTTATAATAATAAATATGAAGAACTTATATCTGATTATTGCCAAAAACTAGATAATGATAAGATAAAACAAGTGATGTGCTATGGTAATACTATTAATCAGCCCTTAACATATCAAGAATTAACTAGTAAATTAACGAGCTTTGGTTCTAACATTGATATGGATAATAGTTTATTAAGAGCTATTTATTATTACTATTATAATCGAGATATTGATAACAGACTAACGATTAATGAATTAATCAATCCCTTGTATAGTGATAATGGTATTATAAATAATTTAGATAGCAATATTAAAGAACAAATTAATAAGTTAACAAATTATACTAATATAGATAATATTAATCGAAGAAGAACAACTAACGAATTAGCTAATTTATTAGAAATAGACGAGAATAATGTCAAACAATTATTGATATATTATCATGCACCATTGGTAACTACCAAGTTAACACTTAATGATTTTATTAATTTTATATATAGTGGTATTTTAACTAATGAGATGTATGCTAGTAATATAGATAATAGTATGGTAACTAATCTAAATAGGATTAAACCTTTTACTAATACAGATATAGTAATGCAATATATGCAAGCAAATGATATGGCTAAATTATTAGCAATGGATAAAGAAATGATGACTAGTTTATATACTTATTATACTAGTTTAAATCAAATAGATACAAAATTAACTATAAATGAATGGGTTAATTTTGTAGAAAATAATATATTGATTAATCCTACTTATCAAGCACTATTTAATGATGATACTAAAGAGAATATAGCTCTATTAAAACAATTTAGTGATATTACTTTTATAAATAGTAAGTTAGATAAAAATAGTATGGCTAATATATTTAATATTGATACAGAAACAATTAATTCAATATATTTATTAATTTTTGGTAGTCAAGATAATGGTAATACTATGACTATTAAAGACTTTATAGAAAAAGTAAATTACTTAAAACAAGATACTAGTTATTTAGATAATGTTGATATTGATATGACAAGTTTACAATCATTGTTGACAAATGAGAAATTAAAAAATAGTGAATTTAGTGCGACTGAATTAGCAACTCTTTTATCATTAGATGTAAGACAGGTATATCAATTATATGCATTAATTGATTTAGTTAACAATAATACTTCTAATTGGTTTTTAACACCATATGAATTTATATCTTATATTTTAAGTAATGAGGCAATAACTAAAGAACTAGGTAGTAATCTTTCTAATATTGAGATGATTCAATTAGTTATGAATAGTACTATTAATAATACCCAATATAGTTATGAAGAAATGGCTAATACTTTAAATATGAATATGGATACTATGAAAAATATTTATAGTTTATATGCATCTATGGGTAAGGCTATAACACCTAAACAACTAGTCGATTTTATATTAACTTATAAAGATAGTGAACCATTAAAAAGTAGTTTAGGTACTAGTACTATATCTGAATTATCATTATTACAACAGATAATTAATAGTACCATTAATAAACAAACATATAGTTCAACTGAGTTAGCTAGTTTAGTCAACATAGACGTGTCAAATTTAAATTTACTTTATTCCATATATGATGTCAATTATCAACAAGAGCAAATTAATATATCACTAAATCAATTTATTAATTTTCTTATATCAGATGTTATAACTAATGAGAAGTTTGCTAATCAATTTAATGGTGAATCTATCAATAAATTAAAGGGATTGAAACAAATAATGGATTCTTCCCTTAGTAATACTCAATATAGTTCTAAAGAAATGTTTAATGTGTTAAGTAAGTTAACAAATAAATTAGATCAAAATACAGTATCACTATTATTCATTTATAGTGGTAGTGTTAATTATTATCAAGAAGATTGGAAATTAACTGTTGAACAATTTGTTAAATTTTTATATAACGATATTTTAGACAATCCATTATTTATTGATTTTATTAACAATGATATGAAAAAAAATATTAATAGTTCGAATGATACTATTGATGAGACTAAATCATTATTAATTGGTGACAATTATTCTAGAATGATTATTAATACTTCACTATCTCCGGAAGGTGAAGAAACCTTTAAATTTATTAAACAAATTAGTGATGACTTAGATAAAGATGATATTTATATAATTGGAAATTCGCCAATGGCCTACGAGATGAGTCAAACGTTTAATTCAGAATTAAATCTTATTACCATTTTAACTATGATTTTTATCTTCATAGTAGTAGCTATAACCTTTAAATCACCAGTTATTCCAATTGCATTAGTGTTACTAATTCAATGTGCTGTCTATTTAACGATGGGAATATTATCATTTGGTGATGGAACAGTTTATTTTATATCCCTATTAATTGTTCAGAGTATTTTAATGGGCGCTACGATTGATTATGCTATTTTATATACTTCATATTATATTGAGATGAGACATGATAAAGATATTAAGGAGTCAATTATTAATGCTTATAATAAATCTATTAACACTATATTAACTAGTGCATCTATTTTAATTATTGTGACTTTAATAGTAGGTCATTTCTCATCAGCTGTTGCTGCTAAAATTTGTAAAACCATTTCACAAGGTACATTATGTTCTACTGTATTAATATTAATTTTATTACCTGGTATATTAGGAACTTGTGATAAAATAATTATGAAACATAATAAATAGATAATTTCTATATTAAAAAATTATTTATTATGGTACAATGTAAATGGAGGAATGATAAAGTGGAAAAAGCCAAAGTATATTTTACTCGTGATTTAACCCCAGAAAGTGTAGTTAAAATCTTTAAATTATTAAATAAAGAATTAAAAGGTAAAGTAGCTGTTAAAGTCCATTCAGGAGAAGCTGGTAATCAAAATTATTTGAAACCACCATTTATGAAACCAATAATTGAATATGTAAATGGTACAGTAGTTGAATGTAATACAGCTTATGATGGAGCTCGTGATACAACTGAGAAACATTTGCAATTAATGAAAGATCATGAATGGAGTAACTATTTTGATGTAGATATTATGGATAGCGATGAAGATATTGTTTTAGATATTCCAAATGGAAAAGTTATAAAAAAGAACTATGTCGGGAAAAAAATAAATGATTATGATTCTATGTTAGTTTTATCTCATTTTAAAGGCCATCCTATGGGTGGCTACGGTGGAGCCTTAAAACAGTTATCAATAGGAGTTGCATCAAGTAAAGGAAAACGTTATATTCATTGTGCTGGTAAAGAAAATGGTTCATATGAAGATATGTTTCATACCGATCAAAAACAATTTTTAGAAGCTATGGCTGATGCTGCATCATCAGTAGTAGATCATTTTAAAGGGAATATTGCATATATCAATGTAATGTGTAACATGTCTGTTGATTGTGATTGCTGTAATGTTGCCGAGGATCCTTGCATGCAAGATATTGGTATTTTAGCTTCATTAGATCCAATTGCGATTGATCAAGCTTGTATTGATTTAGTAAAAAATTCAAGTGACCCTGGACGGGATCATTTGTTGGAACGAATTAATTCAAGACAAGGTACTCATACTATTGATGCTGCTTGTGAATTAGGATTTGGAACTAAAGAATATGAATTAATAGAAGTTAGTAAAGAACTATCATGAAATTAAGTAATTAATCTCCGATAGTTTTTTTCTTTTTTTTGTAATATAATTTCTACCTACTTATAAATTAAGTTAGATATAAGAAGTGTGTAATTTACATAAATTAACATTAAATAGTGCCTATTTTTGTCGAAAGTAAACAAAAAGGGGATTTCAGTGATATAATTAGATAAAATAGGAGAGGTGATATGATGCTGAATGGATCTTTACAAAAGTTGAATAACGGATTGTTAGTTGATAGTAATAATATCGTTTATGTATCTGGATTGAATGGAGAAGTAATACCTCTTACTACAGTGAGTGGAAGTAAATTACGATTAACTAATAAGAATAATGTTTTCGTTAGTATGGTAGATAATCAATATTATACATTGAATGGATATGGCCAGTTACAATTACTGGATGGTCATGATAAGGAAAGTAATAATCAGAAAGTAAAAGAAGATATTGCCAAAACCTATGGTCTTAGTTTAGATGATATAGAGCAAGTAAAACTAGAAAATGGTAAAGAATTTTTTAAGTTTTATAATCCTAAAGATTTTAGTATTAGGATGTTAGAAAATAATGATTATAATAATAATTTAAGTGTCCAATTTAAAGATGATCAACAACAATTAACTAATGCTCAAAAGGAAAATAGTGATGATAATGCTAAAGCTATTTTTGATTATCAACATAAGTATGAAAAAAAGGAAATTACTTTAATACCAATTGTTGATCTTGAAAACAATTTTACCCAATATAGTTATGTTTTTAATAGTCTTGATAGTAAGCAAATATTAGCAATAAAAACTTTAATTAAATGCAGTGAAGAGTTAGAATTAAGGTATATCAATATTGAAAATGCTTTAGCTATTGATCAAAATAATAGAGTTATAAATGCTTTTTATAATCCACGTAGCAATGAATATGAAGTAAGACAAGCTACTGTAATGCGTTATGATGATGATAAAGTATTAGTTGATGATAATAATATTGAGATTGAACTAGATAATATTGATTTTGATATGATTGTTAAAGAAATAGATGTGGCATCTGATGAACCAGTTGAAATTGCAGGCGAGCAAATTTACCCTAGTCAATTAAAAAAATTTAATGATTATAGTGATAATAAAAATCTTATTGATAATAATCAAAATTTATCTAATAAGCAGAAGAGTATCTATAGACGTTTAGTAGAAGCTTATAGGCGAATGACTATGAGTAAAGCTAAGCAAAAAGTTTATACTAAAAAAGATTCACATGCAGCTTTTGCTAATATTGTGTTATTATCATTATTAACAGGATTTTTTGGTGGTATGTTTTTTATGATCGTTATTTTGTTTTTAAAAGCCCAAATTTAGATATTTGGGTTTTCAACATCTACTATGCCATTATCGGAGGTAGATAGGGATACTACATAGATAGCAATAATACCAGCTATAATAGTTAAGTAAGAGGCAACTATTTGTAATTGATATGATTTTAAATCTTCATGCTTTTGTTTAGATATATTATATAATTTATAATTAATATATAAAAATAAAAAGGCAATTAATAGTATAAGAATTCGATTAAAATAAGAAAGAATTAAAAAAATTTTATTATTAAATAAAGTTTTTCTATTTTGAGCCTGTAATTTTTCATTATAGGTTAAAATAATGGCAATGATAGTAGTAATTAAAGTAATAATTAATCCAATTAATTGATAGTCAATTGCCCTAACTTCTTCCTTATCTTTCATATTTAATTATATGATTATTGCTATCAATATTAGAATATGGTATAATTTAATTGACAATAGGTAGGTGTAAAAATGCTTAATGGTAATACTATTAGTTATAAAGTTGGTATTAATTGTTTAGAACAAATACGACATTATCGTCTTAACATTTGTAATTTAGAGCAAATTATACATAAATCATATCAAGCTATGATTAGAACTAAAGCTGATTCACTATGGCAAAATATTTATGATGATAGTCAAAAACAATTGGAAGAATTAAATGAACGATTAATGAATTTGGACCAAATGTTTTGTGTTTTAAAAATGGAATGTTCATCTTCCGTTTGGAAAAAATTATTGATAAAGAAAGGTTATATTATAGCTGAAACTACTAATATTAGACATGTTAAGGATAATATGACTAGCGAGTTAGAATTGACAGAGGCTATTAACATGACGGTATCAACAGTAGAACATTTGAAGAAAAATTTGGCCGATGCTATTTCTAATAATTATGAAGATGATCAAATCATGCTAAATGCAGAGATTAAGTGGTTTATAAATGATTTAAAGAAACATCATTGGGGTAGACAGGCTTTAACGCATATTGACATAAAAAATAATAATTTAGAAATAGTTGATTATCGAAGAAAAATTGCTTGATGTTAAGTTAAAATGAGTTAGTATAGCTAACTCATTTTAACTAAAATAATAGATTATAGATTGTTTTGAGGTGGTAAAATGGAATATGTTATATTAGGGTTAGTAGTTGTAATATTAATACTATTAATTGTTTTAATTATGAGGAGTGTTAATAATGACAATGCACTTGATAAAATGAATAACATAGAAACAAATATTGTGAAAGAAATAGGTGACTTTAAATTAGACTTTAGCCGTAATATTAGTAATGATTTTAATACTATGAATGAGAAATTGGATAATAGACTAAGATTAATTAGTGATAAAGTCAATGAACGATTAGATGATAATTTTGAAAAAACTAATAAAACTTTTACTTCTGTTTTAGAACGTTTGTCTAAAATCGATGAGGCCCAAAAAAAGATTGATAGTTTATCTAGTGATATTGTATCTTTACAAAGTGTTTTAACGGATAAGAAGACTAGGGGAATTTTTGGAGAAGTAAATTTGCAACATATTATGAATAATGTGTTTGGCCCTAATAATCATAAAATATATCAAATGCAGTATACTTTTAGTAATGGAACAATTGCTGATTGTGTTCTTTTTACTCCAGAGCCATTAGGAACGATTGCGATTGATTCTAAATTTCCATTAGAAAATTATCAAACTATGGTTAATCGTAAAAATAGTATTGCCGAAAGAGAAAATGCAGAACGGTTATTTAAAAGTGATATGAAAAAACATATTGATGCAATTAGTAGTAAATATATTATACCAGGGGTAACTAGCAATCAAGCCATTCTCTTTTTACCAGCTGAAGCTATTTTTGCTGAGTTAAATGCTTACCATAGTGACTTGTTAGAGTATGCTTATAAAAAAAGAGTATGGATAACATCTCCAACTACTCTAATTAGTACTTTGACTACTATTCAGATGATTATAAAAAATATGGAACGGGATAAGTATGCTAAAGTGATTCATAATGAATTAATTTTATTAGATAGTGAGTTTAAACGATATAAAGATAGATGGGATAAATTATATCGTAGTATAGAAACTGTTAGTCGTGATGTGAAAGATATCCATACTACTACTGAAAAGATTACTAAACGGTTTAATAGTATTAATCAGGTGGAACTAGGAGATGGTAATTGTGAAGATAAAGATAGTTAATATATTATTAATTATAGTATCAATTATTGGTAGTAGTTATTTTATTATAACTAGAGATCGTCAATTAGACTTAATATTAAAAGATGCTTCTATTGTATTTACTATTACTTTACCATATATAATAGAAAAAATCTTTAAGATAAGGATAAATGAAGAAGTAAAGAGTATTTATATCCTTTTTATTTTTATGGCTCATTTTTTGGGCGTTATTGTTGAACTGTATAATATGATTTATTGTTATGATAAAATTACACACTTTTTATCTGGAATTGTTAGTGCTTTAGTAGCTTTTATTATATTAATTAAAACTGATAAATATGAAGAAAAGAGTATTTTGTTCAATATTATCTATATATTAGCTATTACGATGTTAATAGCATCTTGTTGGGAAGTTTTTGAGTATGTAGCAAATATTTTCTTTGGTGGTGATGCTCAACGAGTAGCTTTAACTGGAGTAAATGATACAATGCAAGATATGATAGTAGCTCTATTAGGAGCAATATTGACATGCATTATGTATTGGTATGAAGTTTTTGCTAATACAAAGATAATAGTTAAAAGATTCATTGATAATATCATTTAACATAATTAGTATGTAAAATATACAATATATTTATAAAAAAAACTATCTTTTTGAGATAGGGCTATAGTATAATAATACTAGGTGAATAATATGGAAGAAAAAATTTTAGAAATTATTTCAAGAAGTCGTAAAGCTTTAGATATTCATGAAATAGAAACAGAACTTGGGTTTAATTCAGTTGAACAATTAAAAGAATTAATTAAAATATTAAATAAAATGGAAGATGAGCTAAAAATATATCGAACTAAAAAGAATAACTATATGTTATTTGAAAATAGTAATTCTAAAGTAGGTATTTTATCAACAACAGTTAAAGGTACTGGGTATGTAATGTTGGATAATGGCGAAGAAATTAAAGTACCTGAAGAGAAATTAAATGGTTCTATTAATAAAGATAAAGTAGTAGTTAATATAACTGATAATCATAGTGATCCTCAAGAAGGAGAAATTATTAGAATTATTGAACGTGATGTTGAGAATGTTGTAGGTACTGTTTATTATGATAATAAAGTTATTCATGTTAGACCTGATGATCGAAAATTAAAAATAGATATTGTGATTGATAAGAATTATTATCATAATTTGGTTGATGGCCATAAAGTAATCGTAAAGTTATTATCTTCAAAAAAAAGAGGCGAATATCGTGGTGAAATAATAAAAGTTCTTGGACATGTTAATGACCCAGGAGTAGATATTTTATCAATAATGGCAAAATATGGAATAAGAGATGAGTTCCCTGAAGAAGTCATGGAGCAAGTAAAGAATATACCTGATAAAGTTAGTGAAGAAGAGATTAAAGAGAGATGTGCTTTTTCAGGAAGAGATTTACGTGAAGAAATGATTTTTACAATTGATGGTGATGATACTAAAGATATTGATGATGCTATATCAATTAAAAGATTAGATAATGGTAATTATCAATTAGGAGTTCATATTGCTGATGTAAGCTATTATGTTACAGAGGATAGTCCTTTAGATAAAGAAGCTTTTGAACGTGGTACTAGTGGTTATTTTGCTGATCGAGTGACACCTATGTTACCTCATGAATTATCTAATGGAATTTGTTCTTTAAATCCTAATGAAGATCGTTTAGCGCTTTCATGTATTATGGAAATTGATACTAAAGGTGATGTAGTTGATTATGAAATATTTGAAAGTGTTATTAGATCTAGAATTCAGATGACATATAATAAAGTTAATCAAATATTAGAAAATAATATTGTTCCAGAGGGATATGAACCATATCAAGTATCATTATTAATGATGAGAGATTTGGCTGCTATTCTAAGAAAAAATAAAGAGAGAAAAGGCTATATTGATTTTGATATTGATGAACCTAAAATAATAGTTAATGATAAAGGTGAAGCTATTGATGTCGTTTTGCGAAATAGAGGTGTGGGAGAAAAGTTAATTGAAGATTTTATGATAGCAGCTAATGAAACGGTAGCTACTCATTTTATTGATAGTGATTATGATTTAGTATTTAGGGTTCATGGTGAGCCAAGTGAAGAAAAAATTAATAATTTTATGCATTTAGTCAGTGTATTAGGTTATACTTTAACAGGTAAAATAAAGAAAATAACACCAAAAGCTATACAAGATATTTTATACCAATTAAAAGATAAAAAAGAATTTTATATATTATCTAGTCAATTACTTAGAAGTATGCAAAAAGCTGAATATTCAACTAATAATATTGGCCATTTTGGTTTAGCTAGTAAAAGATACTGTCATTTTACTTCCCCAATACGTAGATATCCTGATTTATCAGTTCATCGTTCATTAAGAAAATATTTCTTTAATCGTCATTTTGATATTAAAGATATTAAGCATTGGGATGGCAAGTTACCATTAATAGCTGATCATTCATCAAGAATGGAAAGAGCTGCTGTTAATTGTGAGAGAGAAGTAGATGATATGAAAATGGCTGAATATATGGAAAAGCATATAGGTGAACAATTTTCTGGCATTATAACTAGTGTTACTAATTATGGTTTTTATGTCCAATTACCAAATATGATAGAGGGATTGGTTAGAGTTGAAGATTTAAAAGGTGATTATTATGAATTTGATGAAAATAGCTATTCCTTAATTGGCAATAAAAATAAAAGAGGATACCGGTTAGGAGATAATGTAGATGTAGTTGTAATTGGTGCTAATAAAGAATTGCATACAATTGATTTTGCTTTAACTGGGATTCAAAAAAAAGACAGTATTAAAAGTTTTATAAAAAAATAGAAGAATTAGAAGGAGAAGGTTACAGTTCAGTCAAGAAATTAAGATCAAAAATAATAAAACGTTGAAGAATAAGGATTTCTATTATTGATAGATTAACTAATGTATTATTTTAGACTTTTCAAATTCCTTATTTTGCAAGAATTTTATAATTATAAAATTTTTCCTTGGCTGAACTGGAACCACATATTAAAAAAATGTCGAAAAAAGGTATTGACATAGTGATAAAAATTTGATATTATTAAAGAGCTTGAAAAAAGCAGGAATGATCTTTGAAAACTGAGCAAAATGTCAATTTTGAGAA
>CANQEN010000023.1 GCA_947595045.1 uncultured Bacilli bacterium
AAAAAAAAAAAAAAAACAAGTATCTTTCTCCTAAATTATAGTATTTATTTTTTTACCCATTTTACTATATTTAATAACTATATTAATAATTATTCTATTTTCACAAAATAAAAAATACAGTAAAGTACAATTACTTATCTGTATTCTAACATATAACAAGTTTATATTATTAATCATTTAATTTATCTAAAAGTTTATATAATAGTTTATATAGGTTTAGAGATTCTTGTTGATCTAAATTAAGACATTTAGCCATTTGTATTGGAATGGTTTGAGCTTTATCTTTAAGTTTTAAACCTTTATTAGTAACTTCAACAATTAAATTTCTCTCATCTTGTTTATTTCTTACTCTTGTAACATATCCTTTATATTCTAATTGTTTTAGTAAGGGGGTTAATGTTCCTGAATCGAGGTATAGTCTTTTACCTATTTCTTTTACATTTAATGATTTATCTTCCCATAATACCATCATAGTTATATACTGAGTATATGTTAAATCTAATTTATCTAAATAGGGTTTATATTTTCTAACTATTTCTTTAGCTACTACATATAGTGGAAAACATAATTGATTAGATAATTTTAATGTATCAAATTGATCCATAATACTAATTATTAGCTATAATATTTTTAGCCCATATAGTTATATTATCTAAATCTGTTTGATTAGGTCTTCCTTTATGTAGTAAACTAAACGAACCTCTACAATAAAATTCATTATTAGATACAGGTATCTGTTTTAATTTTAGTAATTTAGTTATTTGTTTTTTAGTTGATTTTAATAAGGCTGCTGTACTAAAGTTAACTACTATGCCTACTTTAACATCTATATTTTTAATAAATTGTTTAACATTATCATCTACCCCAGCAGCATATACAGAACTACCTAAAAATAAAATATCAACATCTTCTTCTAGTTTAATATCTGTTGTTTCTGCTTTAACGCCTAAAACTTTTTCTAAGGTTTTAGCCAAAGTTTCTGTATTTCCTGTTCTTGTATAGTATCTAATAGCTATTTTCATCGTTACCTCCATTATTTTAATATTAAGTTTTTTAATTCTTTTTTGCTCCTTAAACCAACAATCTGCTCTTTTAAAGTACCCTTGTCAAAGATTAAAATAGTGGGTATAGACATAATATTATATTGCATAGCTATATCACTATTATTATCTATATTAGTTTTATAAAATTTAATTTGATCCAGTTCTTGAGCTAATTCATCAATAATAGGTGATATCATTCTACATGGTCCACACCAAGGTGCATAACAATCTAGTACTACTTTGTCTTGTTTAATAATTTCATCTAATTCTTTTTTATTTATTTCTGTAACTTTCATTTAATTACTTCCTTTCATTTCTTTTATAGCTATAGTAGCTGCTATACTGCCATCACTTACAGCTGTTGTTAATTGCCTTAAATCTTTTACTCTTGTATCACCAGCTACGTATATACCATCTGTTTTAGTATGTACTCCATCTAATGATTTTATATATCCATATTCATCTATATCTACTATATTAGTAAATATTTTATTATTAGGTACTTGTCCAATAGCGATAAATAAACCATCTATTTTTAATTGTTTTATATTATTTTTATTATCCCTAATAGTAATACTTTCTAATCGGTTATTACCATTTAAAGCTATAATATTAGTATTAAGTACTAACTTAATATTCTTTTTATGTCTTATTTCTTCTAAATAGTAATTTTCACCTCTAAATTCATCTCTACGATGAATTAAGTATACTTGTTTAGCTATATCTGATAAATATAAAGCATCATCTAAAGCTGTATTTCCTCCACCATTAATAGCTACTATTTTATCTTTATAGAAATTTCCATCACAAGTAGCACAGTAAGAAACACCTTTACCTATCAATTCTATTTCATGTTCAATATTTAATTTCCTATTTTCAGCTCCAGTAGCAATAATAATAGCCTTAGCCTTATATTGATTGTTATTGGTAATCACGGTTTTATCAGATTCTACTCTAATAACAGATTCATATTTTATTTCTGCTCCCAATTTTGTTACTTGATTATATAAGTTAGTAGCATAATCAAAACCAGATATAGATTCGATGCCTGGATAGTTTTCTATTTTACTAGCATTAATAATCTGTCCACCATAAGCTTTAGATTCTAATATTAGAACCTTTTTTCTAGCTCTAATTGCATATAAAGCACTAGTTAAACCAGCTGGTCCTGCACCAATTATTATAATATCATACATATTATCAACCCTTTATAAGTGATATAATATCTGATTCCATTTCTAATGGGCTTTCAATAGGCGAATATCTACTAACTACTTTACCCTCTTTATCTACTAAAAATTTAGTAAAATTCCACTTTATATCATTATCATGAACATAGTTCTTACTCATTTTAGTTACTGCCTTCATTGAAGCTTTATGTCCTAAGCCTTTGATATATTCAGTAGGTGAGTTATCTTTTAAATATTTATATATAGGATCAGCATTATCACCATTAACTTCTATTTTAGACAATTGATCAAAAGTAGTATTATATTTAGTAGTACAAAACGTATGAATTTCATCATCACTACCTGGTGCTTGATGTCCAAATTGATTACATGGAAAATCTAATATTTCTAATCCTTGATTATGATATTTTTTATATAACTGCTCTAATGATTCATATTGTGGAGTAAATCCACATCCTGTAGCTGTATTAACTATTAATAGCACTTTTCCTTTAAATTGACTTAAATTTAACATATCTCCATTTCTTTTTCTTACCCTAAGTTCATAGATATTCATTATATCATCCCTTTCGTTTAGTCTTATTAAATTGTATACAATTTAATTTGAAAAGTCAATCTATATATTTGGTAAATTAATCTAATAGTCGTCTATATTTGTAGCTAAATATTCAATCAAAATTTAATGGGGTAATTTATTTAGTATCTATTAATATAATTGCAAAATTTGCAAGCATGAAAAAAGAGAAAACTTTTTAATTTTTTATTACTTTTGTCTTTTTCAACATATTTTCACTATTTATAATGAAAAAACTAATAAAATTGTTTTTATATTAAAATTAATGCACATTATGCACCTTAACAATATATTGTATTCGTATTTTGAAATTAAAATGTATATTTTTTAAAGCCTGTATTAGTTTGCATTAAAGGGACTATCAAAACTAATTTTTATCTAGTTCCTTTTTTAAATAGTATAAAAATTTTTGACTAGCAAATGTTAAATTAATATTTTTATTACAGGCAATAGAAATATTAATATTTGGTATATCCCTATTTATTTTTAATTCACATAAATTCGGATATGTTTCTTTTGCTAGTTCAATAATAGAAAAGCCAATTCCTAATCCAATATTAATAAAATCATTAACTAATGATTGGCTAACCACTTCCATTTTAGTTTTTAGTATAACGCCTCTATTTAAGGCTAATATATCTAAATATTTACGACTATTAGCTTCTTTATTTTGCAAAATTAAAGGATATTTATTTAAATCTTGCCATGTTTCTATTTTATCTTTATAATAATTAGGATTATATAAAAAACCTTGCTTCAATTCAAGTAATTTTTCTAATTTGACATTACTTTCTTTAATACTACTTTCATTAAATATAACAAAATCTAATTTACCTTTTTGTAAATCAATGATTAAATTACTTGTTAATTCATTAATAATTTTAATATCAATATTAGGATAATCATGATGAAAACTTTTTATTACTTTTAAAAGGACTATTTTAGTAAGGGTGGTCGAGCAACCAATTTTTATTTCTCCTTTGGTCAATTTTTTAAAAGAAGTGAATTCTGTTTCAGCATTATTGATAAGTTCCAAAGCCCCCTTCACATAATCAAAAAACATTTTGCCTTCTTCTGTTAGCTCCATTCCTTTATTACTTCTCAGAAATAGAGTTCCACCTAACTGATCCTCTAATTTTTTTATAGATTGACTAATAGCTGGTTGTGAAATATGTAATTCTTCACTAGCTTTAGTCATATTTTTATTTTTGGCAACAATATAAAATAAACGATATAACTCCAAATCAATATTCACTATAATCCCTCCTTATAACTAATATAACATAAATATATTTTACTTATCAAGTAAACTGCCATAAAATGTAATTAGTGAGGTGATTGTATGTTTGAGAATATGAATATTGTATTAGGAATTACAGGGGGAATTGCTGCTTATAAATCTTGTGGCATCATTAATTACTTAAAAAAAGAAAAAGCTAATGTTAAAGTTATAATGACTGAACACGCAAAACAATTCATTACGCCTCTTACAATTGAAACACTATCAAAAGAAAAAGTGATAACAAATATGTTTGAAAGACCCAATTATATGGAAGTTGAACATATTAGTTTAGCTAATTGGGCTGATATATTTCTAATTATACCAGCTACAGCTAATATTATTGGTAAAATAGCCAATGGGATTGCCGATGACATGTTATCAACAACTATCATAGCAACTAGATCATTAGTTATTTTCGCACCAGCTATGAATAACAAAATGTATGAAAACATTATTGTCCAAAATAATATTAAGAGATTAAAAGAATTTGGTTACCAATTTATTGAACCAGCAATCGGGTATCTAGCGTGTGGGTATGAAGCTAAAGGAAAATTACCTAAAAATGAAGTTATTATTAACAAAGTAAAACAATTAATTAAAGAAAATATCAATAAAAATAATGGATAAATGAACACTACATTTAATAATGATATTCTTTTTTTAATACTAATTATAATTATAGCTTTAATACTTAATGATGTATATATTATTGGAAATAATTAGTAAAGGAGTTCGATATATGAAAAAGAAAATTATAATAACAGCAGGGGGTACTAGTGAAGCTATCGATAAGGTTAGAAAAATAACTAATTCATCAACTGGTAAATTAGGAAAAAAGATTGTTGATGAACTATTAAAAGAACAAGAAGATATAGAAATAATTTATTATATTTGTTCTAAAGGAACGATTAGACCAAATAATGAGAAAGTTAAAATTATTGAGATTACAGGTACTTTAGACTTAAAATCACAAGTAGAAAGATTATTAACTACCCAAAAGATTGATTTCTTTATTCATTCAATGGCTGTATCTGATTATATGGTGAAATATACTACTAACAGTAAATTACTAACTTAAAGTATTATAAAAAAAAATAGTATTGAAGACAGTATCATTAATAACAAAAACTATTTTAATGACACTAAAATATCTTCTAGTGAAGATAATCTGATTATTTTTTTAATACCAACACCTAAAATTATATCAATAATAAAAAAACTTAGTCCGGAAACTTTCTTAGTGGGATTCAAATTATTAGATGGTGTAAGTATGGAAGAATTGTTACAAATTGCTATTAAATTAAAGGATAAGAATAATTGCGATTTAGTGATTGCCAATGACTTAGAAAAAATTCGTAGTGGTCACCATCAAGCTTTTATTATCGATAAACAAAATAATTATATAGAAGCAAATTCTAAAGACGATATAGCTCAAAAATTAGTAAAAAAATTAAAATTTTAAATACTAATAATATATTTAAGTGCATTTATTATAAAACAATTATTGATAATTAAATAAAATATAATAATAGTATATTTACATAGTGATGGAGGTGATTAGATGGGATTTATTAAAGAACAAATTGTTACTATTAAAAAACGCGATCCTGCAATTACTAGCACCAAAGAAGTTTTATTATATCCATCATTTAAAGCGTTAATTTATTATAAAATAGCACACTATTTTTACTTACATAAGCATTATTTTATAGCAAGATATTTTAGTGAACGTGGCAAAAGAAAAACAGGTATTGAAATTCATCCTGGTGCTACTATTGGGCATAATTTATTTATTGATCATGGTACTGGTGTCGTTATTGGGGAAACGGCTATTATCGGAGATAATGTAACTATGTTTCATGGTGTCACATTAGGTGGAGTAGGCAATAGTAAAGGAAAAAGACATCCTACTATTGGTAATAATGTTCTAATCGGTTGTGGTGCTAAAATACTTGGTAATATAAAAATTGGTGATAATACTAAAGTTGGCGCTAATGCCGTTATTTTAAAAGATGTAGAAGATAATGTAACTATCGTAGGTATTCCTGGTATAGTGGTTAAGAAAAACGGTACAAAGGTTGTTAACAGAATTACTAAAAAAGATGATATTTCAAAAACTTCACTTGTAGAGTAATCAATAATATATGATGATATACTAACCAGTATATAAATACAAAAGCTATCTGTAAAATTATGATTAAAGGATTATAATCATGTATAAGAGATTGTAATTTAAGCTTTACAAATACTATTACTAGAACGAATTGGAGTATTATTGGATTTGATTTCAATAAAATAAAAGTAAATTATAATAATTGTATTAATTTTTACAATAATAATATTAAACATTTAAAATTGAATATAGATTATTATCCCACTATGATAAAAAATATTAATATAAACTAGGTGATATTAATTAAAGAGGAAGTACAAAATTAATTATTCAATTTTGTACTTCCTCTTTAATAGTTATTTATGTTTAATGCGAGTATAAATTCCCTCATAGATATCATCAATTGATCCATTTTATCCTGATAACAGCATTTTACTTTATCCCACCCTAAATAATCAGCTACAAATTTAGCACTTTCATATACTTTTTTTATGAATTCTAAATCTTGTTCATGAATATCATTAGTAATTCCATCATTTTGAATACGTTTTTGTCTGATTTCGGTTATTAGTTCAAATAGTGCAGTTAAAAAGATAACTTGATCTGATTTTGATATATTAATTTGATTGTATTCATAGTCATATACATAATCAATTTTTTGTTTATTAATATCATCGATTAAGGCTGATTGATATATTAAAGTTGATGTAGTGTATCTATATAATAAAATGATATGTCAATTATCATATAATGTTTTTAATTCATTATACCAAGTAATACTTCTTCCATGGCATATAAGCCATAAAAAAAATATGGAGATAGCTCCTTAATAGGACCATATTTACCTTTCATTGCATCCTCCTTGTTAGTTGTTTTCTTTTTTTAAAATAATAATTCAATATATATGTATAACAATTAAATGTACAACACACTCCATGAAAATAAGTATCAATATCTTTAACTAAATTATAATCATTTAGCCATTCTTGTACCTTGTTTTCATTTTAGCTAATAAATAGGTAATATAGAACATTTATCATTACTCAAGAATTTCATTTGATAATAAAGAATTATATGTCCTTGAACTAATGATGTAATAGAAGAACCATAAATAGTACTATACACTATTTCATTAAAAAAAAATAAAGATAATTTATGATTTTTCTATTTTGTATAAATTTAGTTAATTTCACTTCAAAATAATTATTACAATTATAAGCTTTCATCCAGGAAATTATATAATCATAAAGTAACATCTAAATCAAATATTTCATCTTTATTCTCAAATTATTTTCTTTTATAAACTATCCTAATTAATACCACACTTTATTATATTAAATTAAGATAATGATACTGGTTGTTTTAATGAGAGTGATACTTTTTGCTTATCTAAAAATATTTCATCTACATAACAGTCAACAATATCACCGACACTTACTACCTCAGATGGATGTTTTATATAATGATCAGTTAATTTAGATATATGTGCTAATCCATCATTATGTAATCCAATATCAATAAATACCCCAAAATCAACAACATTACGAACTGTTCCTTGTAATTGCATACCCACTTTTAAATCTTCAATATGTAAAATATCACTTTTTAATATTGGTTGAGGCATATCATCTCTAGGATCACGATTTGGTCTCTTTAAACAATTGATTACATCTTCTAAAGTATAGCTATCTGTTTTTAATAGTTTTGTATATTGATCTATATTTATATTATCTAATTTATTAATTAATTTATCAGTACCAATATCTTGAATAGTTAATTCTAAACTATTTAATAGTTGCATAGCTATATCATAGCTCTCTGGATGAATAGCTGTCTCATCTAAAATATTACTACCTTCCGTTATCCTAAGAAACCCTATAGCTTGTTCATATACTTTATCACTTAATATTTTCTTTTCCTTTATTTCCTTTCTTGAATTGAAACGTCCATATTGTTCCCTATAATTGATTATTTTATCAATATTATTTTTCTTTATACCTGATACATATTTTAGTAGTGATTTTGATGCTGTATTAATATTCACACCTACACTGTTAACAGCTTTAGATACCACAAAATCTAAACTTTCAGATAATTTCTTACTACTAACATCATGTTGATATAATCCAACTCCAATACCTTCAGGTGGTACTTTTACTAATTCTGATAAAGGATCTTGTAATCTTCTGCCAATTGATACAGCACTTCTTTTTTCAACTGCCAAATTAGGAAACTCTTCTATCGCAATTGGTGATGCACTATAGATAGAGGCACCAGCTTCCGATACAATTACATATTTACAATTTAATTGATATTCTTTTATCATATCGGCACAAAAAGTTTCTGATTCACGTGATGCCGTGCCATTACCAATAGCTATAATATCAACATGATATTTTTGAATTAATTGAACAACCTCTTCTTTACATCTTTTAATTTTCTCATCACTATTACCATTTAAAAAAGGTTTTATAACGGTTGAATCTAAATATTTACCTGTTGCATCAATAACAGCTAATTTACAACCATTAACAAATCCAGGATCAAAAGCTAACACGATTTTTTCTTTCATAGGTGGGGTTAATAATAAAGCTTCTAAGTTTTTACCAAAGTTATCTATAGCAGCTACTTCTCCTTTTTCGGTTAATTCACTTCTAATTTCTCTTTCAACTGATGGAAAAATTAATCGTTTATAACTATCTAAAATAGCTTCTTCTATATAGTTAGCGCAAAAACTATTACTATTTCTAATATTTTTATTTTTTAAAAAAGTTATAATTTTGTCTTTATCAATATTTATTTTTACTGATAATATATCTTCTTTTTCTCCCCTATTAATAGCTAAAATACGATGGGGTTTTATTTTATTTATATCTTCTTCATAATTATAATACATCTCATAAGTTTTTTGCTCATCAATAGCTTTTTTCTTTATCTTAGTTTCAATAGTGCCGTATTTGTATATATTATTTCGTATATATTTTCTAAAACTAGCATTATCACTAATCCACTCAGCTATTATATATTTAGCCCCCTCAACAGCTTTATCCCAAGTAACTATTTTATCATTAATAAATTTACTGGATAAAGATTCTATATCCCCTTTATCAGGACATGCCATCATCAGTTTAGCTAGTGGTTCTAATCCAGCTGCTAGAGCTTCAGTAGCTTTAGTTTTCTTCTTTTCTTTATATGGTCTATATAAATCTTCTACTTCAATTAACTTAGTACAAGCCATAATCTTCTGTTCTAATTCATCTGTTAACATATCTTTTTCAGCAATTAATCTAATTACATCTTCTTTTCTCTTTAGTAAATTTACTTGATATAAATATACCTCACTGATAGCTTTAATAGCTTCTTCATCTAAATTACCAGTTACTTCTTTTCTATACCTGGCAATAAACGGTATCGTATTATCTTGCCCTAATAATTCTAAAGTAGCTTTTACTTGTGCATCCTTAATATTTAAACTATGTGCTATTTCTTTTATAATTTCTGTATTCATATATTACTCCTTCTTGTATTAATTATTATATCATGTATTTTGAGTCAATGAAAAAATTTTTTTGAATTTTTTGGTTCGTACCCTTTTAAACTAAGGACATAATTTCAGTTACTTTAAAGAACCAAGATTTTTCAAATTCCATATAATCAAATATTGTTTTTTGTATAATATTAATAGTTATTAATTTCTTTATAATTTTTGTTTTTTAATTACATTTCGTCCTGTACTAGATTGTAAGGAATAAAGAGTATTTTCAAATAGTCATAAATATAATATATTATAAGCTATAAAAAACAAGTATTTTTTTTAAATTATACTTGTTTTATAATCTATAGATTACTAATATGAAAACAGAAATAGTCATTAAATGTCATGTGTTTATTTTTATTAATACATTTCGCCATTATATTTTTTCATTACTTCAATGCACTCATCTCTATCTATTTGGATCAAATTTAATATTTTATTTTGCCCTTTAATAAATTCATAAATGTCATCATCTCTAAAGCCAATATTAGATGCATCTTTTCTATTACATGCAAAATATACATCTTTTATATTTGACCAGATAATAGCTGATAAACACATTGGGCACGGTTCACATGAAGTATACATAGTACAATTGGATAAGTCATTAGTATTTAACATTCTACATGCCTCTCTAATAGCTACTATCTCAGCATGCGCTGTTGGGTCTTTTGATATTAAAACTTTATTGTTCCCATTAGCAATTACCTTACCAGTACTATCTACTATAACAGCACCAAAAGGGCCACCCTCTCTATGAGATACTCCATATATAGCATTTTCTTTTGCTATATTCATATATTTATTCATTATCTAATCTCCTCTTCACTATTTAGTTAATATAGCTAATCGATCTTTCTCTTCTTGTAATTTTTTACGATCTAATTCAACAATATGACTAGGAGCTTTATTCACATAATTATCATTACTTAATAATTTCTCTCTTCGCTCAATTGAAGCTTCTAGCTTTTTTATCTCTTCTAATACTTTAGTATTATTATCATCTTGTTTTTTAACATAATAGATAATCTCAATAAATTTAGATTTATAAGTAATTGGTTTTAAAGTACCATTACTATTATTATAAATATCATGACGATCTAATTTTAACTGTGATACATATATATTTTGATAATTATCACTAACCTTATAACTAACCATAGCTTGTTTACCAATATTATTATTTGCTTTTAAATTACGAATTGCTACAATATCTTCTAATATCTTATCCATTTCCTCCTTATCACTATTAAATACATATTTACTAGCATATTTTGGATATTCACTTATCATAATCGATTCTGTCTCTTTAATTGGTAACATACTATATATTTCTTCTGTAACAAATGGCATAAAAGGATGCAACATTTTTAAAATATCAGTTAATACTTTAAATAATACACTTTTAGTAGTATTGTTCATATTACTTTTAGCCAATTCAATATACCAATCACAAAAATCATTCCAAATAAAGGTATAAAGTTCACTACCTACTACATTAAATTCATATTTATCCATATGTTTTCTAACTACTTTAATTAAATTATTTAATTTAGTTAAAATCCATTTATCACTAATAGCTAAATTATTTAAAGTATAATTATCACTAGTTAAATCTTCAATATTCATAAGTACAAATCTTGAAGCATTCCATAATTTATTAATAAAATTCCATGTACTTTTTACTTTTTCTTCATCATATCTCAAATCCATACCTGGTGCACTGCTTGTTGTCAGAAAATAGCGTAAGGCATCACAACCATATTCATCAATAACATCCATAGGATCAACCCCATTACCTAATGATTTACTCATCTTACGTCCTTGTTTATCACGAATTAATCCATGAATTAAGCAATCTTTAAATGGACGTTTATCCGTAAATTTAAGTCCTTGAAAAGTCATTCTATTTACCCAAAAGGGAATAATATCATAACCGGTTACTAAAACATCATTAGGATAGTATCTAGTTAAATCACTAGTCTCATCTGGCCAACCTAAAGTGGCAAATGGCCATAGAGCACTTGAAAACCAAGTATCTAATACATCATTATCTTGAACCCAGCCATCTTCTGTTGGTGGTTCCATACCAACATAAACTTCATCACCTTTATACCAAGCAGGAATACGATGTCCCCACCAAAGTTGTCTTGATATACACCAATCATAGGTTATTTCCATCCAATGATTCATTGTTTTCTCAAAACGCGTTGGTACAAAATTAACTTTAGTATCTTTATTTTTTTGATTAATTAATACCCTATCAGCTAATGGGCGCATTTTTACAAACCATTGTTTTGATAGATATGGTTCAACAACAACATCAGTTCGCTCACTATGACCTACACTATGAGTCATTTTTTCTACCTTTATTAAAATCTCCGTTTCTTTTAAATCATTAACTAGTGCTTCACGACATTCTTCACGAGTCATACCACAATACTTACCAGCATTTTCATTCATCGTAGCATCTTCATTCATAACTACTATACGCTCTAAATTATGACGATTACCAACTTCAAAATCATTTGGATCATGAGCTGGCGTTATTTTAACTACCCCTGTTCCAAATTCCATATCCGCATGTTCATCACCAACAATAGGAATTAATTTATTAATGATAGGTAAAACTACCCTTTTACCAATTAAATGTTTATAACGTTCATCATTAGGATTAACAGCAACAGCTGTATCACCAAATAAGGTTTCAGGTCTTGTTGTTGCTACTTCCAAATAATTATCACTATCTTCAATAAAATATTTCAAGTGATAAAAAGCTCCCTCATCTTCTTTATAGATAACTTCCTCATTTGACAAAGCTGTTTTTGCTAAAGGATCCCAATTAATAATACGTTCTCCTCGATATATTAATCCTTCATTATATAAAGTAACAAAAACATGTTTAACTGCTTTAGTTAAATTTTCATCTAAAGTAAAAGCCTCTTTATTATAATCTAATACTAACCCTAATTTAGCCCACTGCTTTCTTATATTATCAGAATATTCATCAGTCCATTTCCAACATTCTTCTAAAAATTTTTCCCGACCTAATTCATATTTATTAATACCATTCTCTTTTAATCTAGCTACAACTTTAGCTTCTGTTGCGATTGCAGCATGATCCATACCCGGCAACCATAAAGTATCATATCCATTCATCTTTTCATAACGAATAATAATATCTTGTAAAGCTGTATCCCACGCATGGCCTAAATGCAATTTACCAGTTACATTTGGCGGAGGAATAACAATACAATAAGGCTTTTTACTTAAATCTCCACTATTGAAATATCCTTTTTCTTTCCAATTATTATATTTAGCTTTTTCTACTTCTAAATGATTATATTTCTTATCTAACATTATAAATTCCTCTCTTTCTGAAATTTTTTTATAATTTTATTTACTTCTTGTAATGGATATATATCTTTATATAAATCTAAAATTATATCCATATATTTATTTAATTGTTCTAAACAGCATAAATAATTCATATCAAAAATAAAAGCTATAAAACTACATATGCGATCATTAACATTTTTAATTTTACTTCTATCACATAGTTCATAACGCTTAATACTATTAATGATATCATCACTAATCTTATTCTGCGTTATATTAAATTTAAGTTCTTTAGTTATAGCAATCATATATATAATATCTATTTTATCACAATCTCTAATTAATTTTGCAAACTTTATATAATATTCATTATTGTTTTTTATTTTAATTTTATTATGATTATCGATTGCAAATTTAATAACAGAATAATGATTTGGATTAATATTAAATGTATCAATAACATAATTATTAAATAGCTCATGAGTACTATAAGTAGCATGATCAACTGTTTTATAATCATCAAAACTATGATATATTTTCCATTGTTCAAATCTACCTATATCATGTAATAATCCAATTTCTTTAGCTAGTAATATATCGTCATTCTTCCAATTTAATTTAGTTGCATATTCTTCCATTAATTTCATTACTCTAAGTGAATGATTATACTTTCTTTTAATAGCAACATCAGTAATATCATAATTTTTAACATAATTAGTAAATGTTTCTAACATTATATCACCTCAAAAAAAGTTTATCCATCACAAAGGACGAATAAACCGTGGTACCACCTTTTTTTATAATATTATTATCTCAACACTATAACGCGTGACCGTCATAACTTACTAAACTCAGTTACAAAACTCCCAAGCTACCTTCTATTAGTTTTCTCTAAGTATTATCTCAGCTTATTAATACCTCTCTTATAGATACTAACTAATATACTCCTCTTGTTCAAAGTCTTTATGTGTATTATAGCTTATTTTTACTTGTTTGACAAGTGCTACTTCTTTGTTACCTCCTCAGCTATATCTTCATCAAACATATGCTCCTGTTTACATCCAGTATTGATAACCCACTTATCTGATGCAGTAACAGTCTCCAATTTAGAGCAATGGTTAAAAATATATGATACATCTGTTACTTTATTGATATCAAAAGATTCTAAGTTTAATCCAGTGATTACCTGACATTCATTAAACATATGTGACATATTAGTTGCATACTTAGTATTAAAATTTCCCCAAGTAATATTCTTAAGAGCACTAAAGCCATTAAATAAATTAGATGAATCTGGATTTGCATATACTACCCCATCTTCTCCATTACCAGCTATATAAAGATTATATCCTGTTTTTTGTTCTGTACTACCATTTGTTGATACATTAACATTTTCAGTATTATCAGTTATCCAAGCTATAACACTTCCATTCTTAACAGCTGACACATCCCAATAATAAGTAGAAGCATCACTAGGACCTTTATCTGGAATATTAATCTTATCAACAAAAGATACACTGGTAATTCTAGATTTTATATTACTATTATGAAAATCAGTAGTAGAAGCACTATTCCAACTTTGCAATATAGGTTAAACAATTAAATCTCCCAAATCTTTTTTTTACATCATTGCGCACTTTATCGATAGTTAATTTACGACTCACCATATTAGCTAAAATTAAAAACATCAAAGTTAGTGCTAATATCAAAATAGAATATACTATGCTAGTTATTGCAAAGCCCTTATTATTCATTACTTTATTACCTCGATTACAAAATTAAGATTTTGTTACACCTGTTGCTTTAGCACCATTAAACATTCCAGATATATCACATTCTGCTTGGATAACCCATTTTGTTGTTGAAACATTAATAGTAGTTAATTCAATACAATTATTAAACATAGACTTCATACTAGTTACAGCTCCAGTATCAAACTGTTTTAAATCTAAAACAGTTAATTTGCGGCATTCATTAAACATAGCATGCATAGTAGTAACTTTACTTGTATCAAAATTACTTACATCAATTGAAGTTAACACATGCATTCCATTAAACATGTATGACATATTTTCTACATTGCTTGTATTAAAATTAGTTATAGTTAAACTTTCTAATTTTGAACAATTTGAAAACATAGCATACATATCAGTTACATGACTTGTATCAAAACTACTTACGTTTAAATTAGTTAGTGCCCCACAAAAATCAAACATACTTTTCATGGTCGTAACTTTACTAGTATCAAATGTACTCATATCTAAATTATCTAATTTATCACAATGATAAAACATAAATGACATATCAGTTGCATACTTAGTATTAAACTTACCCCAAGTAATACTTTTTAAATTTTTGAATGAATGAAAAATATCGGATGAATCTGGATTTGCATATACTACTCCATCTTCTCCATTACCAGCTATATACAGAGTATATCCCTTTTTTTGTCCTGTACTACCATTTGTTGATACATTAACATTTTCAGTATTATCAGTTATCCAAGCAATAACACTACCATTTTTAACAGCTGACACGTCCCAATAATAAGTAGAAACATCACTAGGACCTTTTTCTGGAATATTAATCTTTTCAACAAACGATACACTAGTAATTCTAGATTTAATATCATTATTATGGAAATCGGTAGTAGAAGCACTAGTCCAACTTTGTAATATTGGTAAAACGGTTAAATCCCCCAAATCTTTTTTTACGTCATTACGCACTTTATCAATAGTTAATTTACGACTTACCATATTAGCTAAAATTAAAAACATCAAAGTTAATGCTAATATTAAAATAGAATATACAATACTTGATATAGCAAAACCTCTATTATCCATTATCATCACCTACTATAATTGCCTTTATTTTAATATTATTATACCTTATATTAATTAAAATAACAATTATTTTTACCAATTTTTCAAGTTGTTATCTAAATAACATTATGTTAAAATAAAGATAGGTGAAATGTATGGAATATAATAATAAAAAACATATAATACTAAAATTAACTATATTCATAATGATATTAATTATTTTATTCATACTTTATGGCTATTTCATAGGAACTAAAACAGTTAAAGTAAAGGAGCATATTATTATTAATCAAAATATACCTAATTCTTTTTATGGCTTTAAAATAGTTCAACTAAGTGATATTAATTATGGTACAACTATAAAAAAAGATGAATTAAAGAAAATAGCAGAAAAAGTTAATGATGTTAAGCCAGATATTATTGTTATTACAGGTGACTTATTAGATTCTCATATTGTATATAATGATAATGATAGTGCTACTATTATTAAATATTTAAATAAAATGAATGCTACTATTGGTAAATATATTGTTAGTGGAGAAAATGATGATATAAACGATATTTGGAATAATATAGTTAATTCTACTGATTTTATTAATTTAAATAATACTTATAAAATTATTTATAATGAAGGTTATAATCCAATATTATTAGCTGGTATTAATGGCAATGTAGATGAATTTCAACCATTTATTAATAATTTATCTAATTTAATGGAAAATAGTTATACTAATGATGAAAATGGTAATCAAATAGAAATTAATAAAATAGCTAATTATAGTATTCTATTAACTCATAATCCTAATAATATTGATCAATTAGATAATAATTTCTTTTCCCTAATACTAGCTGGACATAATCATTCTAATCAAATTAATATATCTATTATTAATACCAAATATCATGCTGGACACTATAATTTAGAGAATGGAGAACTATATGTTAGTAATGGTATAGGTACTCATACTATTCCATTTAGATTTTTAAATCAACCTACTATAAATGTTTATCGTTTAACCAACAATTAAAACCAGCAAAAGCTGGTTTTATTCCTTTTATATGCTTAATTTATACGGGCTATTTATAGAGCCATCATTCGAATCTAAATTAGAGATTTTTACACTGGATTTTAGATTTACGACTGGGTGAACCTCACCGTCGAAGTACCCATGGTGGGTATTGACCTGACCATTACTGAAAACTACCAACGGTCCATAGGCGAACCAGGAACTCGGAGACATTGTCCATTGCCAATAAGTTGAGTTATATAACCAATTTTTTGTTACACAATCACTATTCCACGAATTAAGAGTTATGGTATAACATTTATTTAACGTAGTTAACGTAGCTTGAACATAATCACTTGGATACATTAAGCCTACATACCCATTCCATATTGTTGTTCTTGAAATATTATCATTATCGTAAGTCGTAGGTGGTTCTGGTGTCTTATATACTTCTGTCCCTCTCTCATCATCCATTAAAACCGATATCGTGTCTAGGTGACGCTGGCCCATATTATATATTCCACCCAAATACCAGGTACTCTTCTCTATCATACTCTTGGCTTCTTCACTTAAGCCTTTTGAATTTCCATTTTGTCCATCAAAACTACAGTCTATTGTGCTATTTTTCCATCCATTATAACACTTACCATTTCCATTATTCCAATATAAACTTCCTGTTACTTTTTGTTCTGAGCCATCTAATATGTTCTCATTTTCGTATCCTGGGTTTAATAGTTTCATTAGGTCTGCTTGGCTCCATTCATTTATTCCACTACCATTATTTATTTTATAATTTGAGCTATCCCAGGAATATTTTCCTATTGATTCATCTCTTATCAACTTAACTTTTCCATCGATTATTCCGATTATTCTCCATGTCTCTCCATTAAATTCTACATAATTATTAGGATCTGCTCCTCTATATCTTATATTGCCATATGGGTCTACAAAGATATTACTATCATCTTTTGCTTCATTTAACTCATTTAGTATTGTTCCATATA
>CANQEN010000024.1 GCA_947595045.1 uncultured Bacilli bacterium
GTAGTTTTTTTGCTAATTATACTTTACTTTATCTATATACATTAACATTCACAACCTCTCCCATTGAAATATAAAGGGAAAAGAAAAGTGTAAAAATTAAAAAAAATTTGAAATTTAGTAAATATTTCTATATATATAATAATCTATAAAAATAGTAAGATCTGTTTTTATAGATTTATCGTTTGTATAATTATTTCAAAGTAGTTATATTATGTCTAATTGTCTAAAAGGTTTATTAAATGATTTTCATTAATTAAAATTAAGAAATTATATTTTAGAAGAGGAAAGTAAGACTTTAAAATATGAAAAACAATTAATAAATAAAAGGATATTAGAACAAGAAGACAATATAAAGAATAATAGAGACAATGAAAAAGAATTTAGTAGGAACTTTTTTATGAATATAATAAGATAATGATTGAGGCAATAAGAAAAAATTACATAGAGACATCATATAGAAATGGAATAAATATATATGAGACCTTGTTAAGATTAACTTTAGATGAACCATTAACAATATCAGAAATTATGAGCGAAAAAAAGTAGCTTTTCGCTATTTTTTCGTGTCTTCTATTTTGAACTGTGAATAGTAATCTATATACGAAATTACTTCATTTACAGTATTACTAAAATTATTAAAGTCAACATTAAACCAAGTAACATTCATTTGATTATTAAACCATGTATATTGTCTTTTAGCATAATTACGACTTCTTTTTTTTATCAATTCAATGGCTTCTTCTTTACTTAAGTTGCCATCAAAGTATTCAAATAATTCTTTATAGCAAATAGGTGTCATAATAGCTTTAGAACGTATTTTCATATTGTAAAAATACTTAGCTTCATCAATTAAATTATCATCAATCATTTGATCTACTCTATCATTAATACGCTTATATAAAGTATCTCTATCAGTAGTAAGTCCTATAAAGATAGTATTATATAATAATTTATTATTAATCTCTTTTTGACTAAATGGTATTCCGTATTGTTTATAATAGCTTAAAGCTCTTTCTACTCTTCTTCTATTATTAGGGTGAATATTAGTATTAGGATCAACTTCTTTTAATTGCTTATATAAAGTATCATTATCTATATCATCATAATTATAATATTCTTGTTCTTCTTTTAAATCATAATTATAAAGAGCTGATTTTATATAAAGTCCTGTTCCACCTACTAAGATAGGCATTTTATTATTTTCTAATAAACTATTTATACAATTACGACAATCTTGTTGATAATCATAAACAGAATAATCTTCATCTACTTCTTTTATATCTATTAAATGATGAGGTATATTTTCTTTTTCTTCTTCTGTTACTTTTGCTGTACCAATATTCATATATTTATACACTTGAGTACTATCAGCATTAATTATTTCTCCATTAAAATGTTTAGCTAATTCAATACTCATTTTAGTTTTACCTACCCCTGTTGGTCCTACTATTACAATTACCATTAATATTCACCTATATCCTATTTCTTTTTAACTAATTGATTTAAGTCATTTACCGTTTGAATATCTTTTCCATATAAGGATACCATTAAATCACTAATTTTATATAACATCTCACTAGCTAAAATATTATTTTTATAATATTTTAAAAGTTCTTCTTTAAGCATTTTAGTATCTTCACTTTTTACTATTTGACTCTCTAATAAATCTAATATAACCTCTTTATAACTATTCAAATTATATTTTTGTAGTTGTAATAATGGTAAATTAGTAATTTGATAAGAATCAATATCAATTACAGACAGTTTATGATAATTATATAAAATATTTTGATCATGAACATCAATCATCAAAATGTGTTTTTTAGAAATATCAATAATATCTTTTTCTAATACTAAACTATGTTGAGCTAGCAAAGATAAAATAGATGAAGAGAAAACTGTAAATAATCGTTTTCCTAAAACATAGTCTAAATAATAACCATATAATACATTATTTTTTATATTTAATTTATAAGGAAAACACACACTATCATTAATGCAATCTAAAAAGTATTGATATCTCTCTAACTCTAAATCAAATAATTCTAATGGTTCTTTAAATTGTTTATAAACATGTTTTTGATCTCTCAATAAATAACATTTAGCATTTTGTCCTTGACCAATGTATCTTCTTCCTATGTACTTACTTTTCATATTAATTTACCCCCCCAATATTATTATTTTATAAACATACTATCTCCAAAAGAGAAGAAACGATATTCATGTTCAATAGCTTCATGATAAGCTCTCATTATATTATCTTTACCAGCTAGTGCACTAACTAACATAATCAATGTTGATTTAGGTAAATGAAAATTAGTTATTAATGAATCTATTGCTTTAAATTGATATCCTGGATATATAAAAATATCCGTCCAACCTGAACATGCTCTAAACTCTCCATATAAATTAATGATTGTTTCTAATGTTCTAGTTGATGTTGTCCCTACACTTATAATTCTTCTATTTTCTTTTTTAGCTTTATTTAAGATACTAGCTGCTTTTTCATCTAATTGATAAAATTCACTATGCATTTTATGTTTAGTAACATCTTCCACATTTACTGGTCTAAATGTACCTAGTCCAACATGTAAAGTTATATATACTATATCTATACCTTTATCTTCTATCTTATTTAATAATTCCTCTGTAAAATGTAATCCAGCTGTTGGAGCAGCAGCACTTCCTATATTTTTAGCATATACTGTTTGATATCGATCTTTATCTTGTAGTTTCTCATGTATATAGGGAGGTAATGGCATTTCTCCTAACTCATCTAATATTTCATAAAATATTCCTTGATAAATAAAAGTAAATACTCTAATACCTTCTTCTTTAATAGCTATACATTTAGCTTGCAATTTATCTGAAAAATTGACTATAGTACCTATTTTAACTCTTTTAGCCGGTTTAACTAAACATTCCCATTTATTATTATCTATTTCTTTTAACATTAATATTTCAATTACAGCTTTAGTATCTTCTTTAATTCCATATAATCTAGCTGGCATAACTTTAGTATCATTTAATACTAAAACATCACCTTTATGTAAATAAGATAATATATCATTAAAATGATGATGTTCTATTTTACCTGTTTTCTTATCTAATACTAATAATTTAGAGGTATCTCTAGCTTTAAGAGGTGTTTGAGCAATTAAATGTTCAGGTAAATCATAATCAAAATCATCTGTTTTCATAAATACCACCACGCATTATTATATCAAAAAACCAGTAATTTACAAGTTACTGATTTCTGCTTTATTATTAGGCCTATTGCATAAAAACTTGACTACTTCATCTATAATTATATCTTTTTTTTCACCTCTAAATAAATCATGATCCATACCATTAGCTATAACTAATTTTTTTGATTTACTCTTTATATGCTCAAATACATATTCACTACTTTCTTTGGGCACTAATTGATCAGCATTTCCCTGTATAATTAAAGTAGGTATTGTTACTTTATCAGGATATGTTTGAGCATTACTAACTAGTTTAGTAAATTCATATAACATCATAGGGCTTACCTTTAAGACTCTAGATATAATTTCTTTAGCTTTATAGGTCTTAATAAGATTAGGTGCATTTTTCATTGTTGTCAATACTTTATTATCTTGATTAGGTGCTAAATACTGAAAAGCAGGAGCTGCCAATACTACTTTAGTTATTTCTTTATATTTACCAGCTAAGTATGTAGCTAATAAACCTCCCATACTATGTCCTACCACATATATTTCCCTGTATCCTAGTTTAATTAAACGTTCTAAATGTTCCTCAGCTGAATGAACCCAATCTTTATATTTTATATTAGTAGCTAGATTACTATCATGCCCTGGCAAAGTAAAAGTATAGACATCTAAATTCCAAATAGGAGTTAACCTATATACTAGAAACTCCTCATCATATTCTCCACCAGCAAATCCATGGATAACTAATACAGCTTTTCTAAATATCATTAAAATCCTTCCTTCTTTTGGTATTATAACATATGTAATATATTATTTTCAACCAAGTATCTATTTATCCAATGGTATTCCTAAATGACGATAAGCTTTATCAGTTACCATTCTACCCCTATTAGTTCTTTTAAGTAATCCTGTTTGTAATAAGTATGGTTCATATACATCTTCAATAGTTGTTTGTTCTTCACCTATTGAAGCAGCTATAGCTTCAATACCTACTGGTCCTCCATTAAACTTATCTATAATTGATTTTAATAAATTATAGTCTGTCTCATCTAAACCTAGACTATCTACTTTTAATTTATCTAAAGCCAATTTAGTAATTTCTAAATCAATTACTCCATTTCCCATAACTAATGCAAAATCACGTACTCTCTTAAGTAATCTATTAGCTATACGGGGCGTACCTCTACTACGTCTAGCTAATTCTAAAGCAGCATCATCTTCAATCGTAACTCCCAATACTTTAGCTGTTCTCTTAGCTATTTGTTGTAATTCTTCCTGAGTATAATACTTTAATTTATCTATAATACCAAAACGATCTCTTAATGGACCTGTTAGATCTCCTGCTCTAGTAGTTGCTCCTACTAATGTAAACGGTGGCAAATCTATTTTTATATTACGACTGCTTGAATCATTACCCACTATAATATCTAAGGTAAAATCTTCCATAGCTGAATATAATATTTCTTCAACAAAACGTGGTATACGATGAATCTCATCAATAAATAAAACATCTCCAGGTTCCAGACTTGATAAAACTGCAGCTAAATCACCACTTTTTTCAATAGCTGGACCACTAGCCGTTTTAATATTACTTCCCATCTCATGAGCAATAATAAAAGCTAAAGTTGTCTTTCCTAATCCTGGAGGACCATATAATAAAACATGATCTAACGGTTCTTCCCTCATCTTAGCTGCTTTAATATAAATATTTAAATTCTCTTTTACTTCCGTTTGTCCTATATATTCATCAATAGAATCAGGTCTAATATTTCCTACAAATTGATCTTCTGGTAACTCTTCTTCAGTTATAATTCTATCTTCCATCTAATCACCTTCTTTATTTAAGCATTAACTTTAAAGCTGTCTTTATTTGTTCTTCTAAAGAATCATTACTATTAATATTAGGTAATACTTTCTTTATATCTGGTTGTTTATAACCTAATGATTTTAATGTTTCAATTAACTCATCATTACTCTCTACTATATTATTAGTAGTCTGTACTAATTTTCCTTTTAAATCAAGTATAATTTGTCTAGCTACTTTATCACCTATTTTAGGAAACTTCTTTAAATACAGTATATTTTCTCTTTCAATCGCATCAATTATACCTTCAATAGAACCAGTGGCTAGCATAGGTAATGCCATCTTACAACCTAATCCCTTAACCCCAATTAATTTTAAAAATAAACTTCGCTCATCTTTGGTTTGAAATCCATATAAACTAATTTCATCTTCTCTTACATATTGATATAAATATACTGTATATTCTTCATTTTCACGATATGAATAAGGATTAGCTACATTAATTAAATATCCAATCCCATTATTATCTAAAATAATATAACTAGACTCAATATCCGTTATTTTACCCTTAATATAACCATACATATATTAACCTCCTAATTTAAAACCATATCACTTTCTATTAAATTGTGAATATGTTGATACTCTGGTAAATAATAATCATCACTATTAAAAAAATTATTACTATCTTCTTTAGCACATAATATAATATTAAAATCTTCCTTTATATTAGCTAATTTAAAATTCATATCTCCACTTTGCCTAATACCAAATAAGTCACCACTACCCCTCATTTTAAAATCAGCTTCACTAATTTTAAAACCATCATTATTATTAACTAAAATATTTAATCGTTTATTATTTGTATCACCAACTAAAATACAATAACTATCTAAACTATTTCGCCCTACCCGTCCTCTTAATTGGTGCAACTGCGATAATCCAAATCTTTCACTATTAAAAATAACAATCATAGTCGCATTAGCTACATCTACTCCTACCTCAATTACCGTAGTACTAATTAATATTTGAATATCATTATTTTTAAACTTATTCATAACTTCATCTTTGTCTTCCAAACTCATTTTACCATGTAAAACACCAATCTTACTAATCTTTCCTAAAGCCTTATTAAAGTTATTTTCTAACGCATAAACATTCTCTACTTCACTTTCATTATCTTCAATTAAAGGAGCAATAACATATATCTGATGATGTAATTTTAACTGTTCATGCATCAATCGTAATATATCTTTAATTTCCTCTTTAGTCTTTATAATCGTAGTAACCTCTTTTCTGCCACTTGGTACTGTCTTTATACTAGATATATCCATATCCCCATATAAAGTAATAGCATACGTTCTAGGTATTGGTGTCGCACTTAAATATAATATATCAGGATTATTACCTTTATTATTTAACATAGCCCGTTGATTAACCCCAAAACGATGTTGTTCATCAGTAATAACTAATCCTAAATTATCATAAATAACACCTTCACTAAAAAGAGCATGAGTACCAATTAATACATCTATTTTTCCATTTATGAGCTTCTCATATATTTTTTTCTTATCACTAACTTTTAATTTACCAGTTAATAAAGCTATATTAATATCACTATCTTTAAACATAGATACCATTTTTTGATAATGTTGCTTAGCTAATATCTCAGTTGGAGCCATAAAAGATCCTTGATATCCACTTAAATAATTAGCATATAAACTTAAAAAAGCAATAATAGTCTTACCACTACCCACATCTCCCTGTAATAGACGATTCATTTTATGATTACTATTTAAATCATTAATAATAGTCTTTAAACACTTTACTTGGTCAATAGTTAATGTAAATGGTAATTTAGCGATAATACTATCTAAATCTTCAATATTAATATTACGTTCAATACCCAATAAATGTTCTTTATTTTGACGTAATTTATGCATCTTTAACATAAAAAGAAACAATTCTTCATATTTTAAAGTATTAATAGCTAATTGTAATCGCTCTTTAGTACTAGGAGTATGAATCTCTCTAATACTACTATCTTTATCCATTAAGTGATATTTATCTTTTAAATGCTCAGGAATATAGCTATTAACTACATAATCACTATTTAACACATTATGAATATAATCACTTAACTGTCTACTACTAATTCCTTCTACGGTATGGTAAATCGGTTCTATAATAGGATAATTAGGTAATAACATTAACTTAATATCACTAGCAGTAATACTACTATGACGTTTATCATATTTACCTATAATAGTAACTTCTTGTCCAACTTTCAATTTAGATTTTAGAAAAGCCCGATTAAATATAGTAATAGGATAAATACCATTATTAGTACCTAATCTAAAAGTCATCTTATTCATGTTTTTCTTAATATAAATAACTGATGGTATATTTTCAACTACCCCATCTATAATAATTTTATCTCCATCATTTAAACTAGATACTTTACTTCTCTCAATTATTTCAAATCTAAAAGGATAATACTGAATTAAATCATTAATACTAGTTATACCTAATCTATTTAAAACTTTTAATGTTTTAGGACCAATCCCTTTTAAAGATAATAAGTCTTCCATATTAACCTATAATAGCCTTTAAAACACCAAATGATAATAACATCATAATTATACTAGCCATTAACACCCCTATTATGGTTGCTAATAAAGCTTTTTTACGATCCATCTCTAACACTGAAGCGATTAAACACCCTGTCCATGCTCCCGTTCCTGGTAGAGGAATACCCACAAATAAAATTAATCCCCAAAAACCATATCGTTCTATTTGATGTCTATGTTTATCTACTTTATTATCTAACCAATTAGCTATTTTAACTAATCGCTTACTACTTCTCATCCAATTTAAAAGTCGGTTAATAAACCATAAAATAAAAGGTACTGGTAACAAATTACCTATAATACAAATAATATAACTAGTAATAGGATCTAATCCTAAGGCAGCTGCTGCTAATATCCCACCCCTTAATTCTAGAATAGGCATTATAGAAATAATAAATACTAACAATTCACGACCAAATGGAATAGCGTGAATCCAACTAAAAATACTTAATAACCAATTTACTATACTTTCTGCCATATATACCTCCATTATTAATATTTTAACATTTTTTATGATAGAAAAAAAGATGAATTAAATCATCTTACTAAATATATATTTATGATATAGCTTTCCTTTCAACAAACCATACATTACTAATATCACAACTACTACTAGACGGTGCTGGTGATGGCATTGGAAAATTAGTCAAAACAGGTAATTTAAAGGCACTACCAAAGACCATTCCATTACCTGGTTGTAACAACTTAATTTGTTCTAATAATTCATCAGTAATATTAGGAACCATATCATGTATATAATTAACATCTAATGGATGTAACATTTTAAATAAGAAAAAGTTAGTACATTGTGATAAAGTTGTCTCTGATAGTTCAGATGGTCGCTGTGAAATCAATCCCAATAAAACAGCATATTTTCTTCCCTCTTTAGCAATTCGCTCAAAAATATTATAACCGAGTAGAGATACATCACTATCATTTTGAACATAACGGTGAGCTTCCTCTAAAATAATATGGTATGGCATAACAGCACGATTTTCTAAACTTTTAGCATAATCAAATATTAATTTAGAATAAATTTTAGTAATGATTTTAGCAAACCTATCATCAATATAATTAATATTAAAATTAATAATTTGGGCTCTTTTTCCATCCTTAGTAGTCTCTAATGATTTTATAAATTCATCTCTAGTCATATAATTTGAACAATTAAAATAATCTCTATAATCACCCTCTAATAAAGAATATAACCTAACTCTAAGTGAATTAGCCATATCAAAAATAGAATCACTTTGAAGCAGTCCCTCATCAATTAAAGCAAAATCAAAAGCATGACACAAATCTTCTAAACCATATTTAAAACTACCATCTGGTAAAGTTAACTCGATATTTTCTAATAAGAAAGATTCCAAAAATTTGATAACTAATTCCATCTCTTTTAATTTTCCATTAATATCAATATTCAAACATAGTTTCAAAGCTCTAGTATATCCTGGCTGATATATTGGCGTTTCTAGATTTAACTCAGTCGTATTATAGGTAGATAAAACAGAGAAGAATTGGTCTCTTACCTGAGAAGCTGGACGACCACTTAACAAAATATTGATTAAAGCTCTTGCAATAATATCATTTTTATATTTAATTACTTGAGACTCTTCACGACCAAATATATTTACTAATTTCATAGCTTTCTCAATAATAGGAATCTGACTAGCCTTATCAGCCCCCAACAAAATGGCAATATCATCAACACTAAGTAACCATAATGGAATCCTTAAAATTTCACTTCTAGTAGATTTTAAATCAGTTGTATAAGCCTTAAAAGCTATTCTAGGTTCTAAATCACTAATGTGTTCAAATGCTTGATGATATTCTCCATAAGCATCAAATACTAAAAAACGGGAATTATAAGCAATCAAATTTTTCTTACTATATAAGTTTTGAATTATTCTAGAAAAACAACATGACTTACCACTTCCAGTAGAACCAAATATAGCAAAGTGACCACTAAATAATTCTTGAATATTAGCACCTATTTTTATAGATTCATAGATAGGACTATTTCCAATATATAAATCTCTATCTTCATGATAATTTTCCATACCAATAATAGAATTCATAACTTTAGAATCTAACAATTTAACACTAGCCCCAAAGGACGGTTTATGGATAACCCCAAAAATAAATCCCTTATTAGATAATTCACCTAACAAATTGATATAAGCAATATCTCCTTTTATATCATTAATTTCCCCAATATTTTTATGAATAGCATCATCCATTATAACATAATAACTTATTAAATTTTGAACTTTTTTTACATCTAATGCTAATTTAACTTGTACAATATTTCCATCTATAGCAATTATACTCCCTAGCATCATACCACTCCTATTCTTATATCATTATAACTGATTTTTAAGAAAAAAAAAAGTATATTAGCCATTTTATATTAATTTAGACTAAATACAATTTTATATTTATTTTTTACCATCTTTACTAACTACTTCTGATAGAGTGGTTCCTAAAGTGGCAATTCCTTGTAATTCAGCTGGAACAATAATTTTAGTAGCTTGCCCATTAGCTAAATTAGATAAAGCATCAAAACTTTTTAATCGTAAAACAGTATCATCAGCTTTAGCACTCTTAAGCATACTAATACCATCAGACTCAGCTTGCTTTAATAATCTAATTCCTTCAGCCTCTGCCTGTTTTATTTTAAGCATTGCCTCAGCTTCACCCTCAGCAATCCTAATTTGTGATTCACGATTAGCCTCAGCTCTTAAAATAGCACTCTCTTTTTCACCTTCAGCTATTAAAATATTCGATTTTTTCTCACCCTCAGCCTGTAATATCTTTTCCCGTCGTTCTCTTTCAGCTCTCATCTGCTTTTCCATAGCCTCTTGAATATCACGTGGAGGAATAATATTCTTAACTTCAACACGGTTAACCTTTATTCCCCAAGGATCAGTAGCTTCATCTAAAATAGAGCGCATCTTGGTATTAATAATATCTCTAGACGTTAAAGTTTGATCTAACTCTAACTCACCAATTAAATTTCTTAAGGTAGTTGCTGTTAAATTTTCTATCGCACTAATTGGACTTTCTACACCATATGTATATAATTTAGCATCAGTAATCTGAAAATAAACTACTGTATCAATTTGCATAGTAACGTTATCTTTAGTAATAACAGGTTGTGGAGCAAAATCTTTTACAATTTCTTTTAAAGTAACTACATTCGCTATTCTATCAACGAACGGTATTTTTAAATGTAACCCATTTTGCCAAGTTTTATAATATGAGCCTAAGCGCTCAATAACATAAACTTTAGCTTGTGGTACAATCTTAACATTAGGTATAATTAATACTATTGCTAGTACTAATAAAACAATAAATATTTCCATTTTAATCCTCCCATTTCTCAACTTCTAATTTAACACCATTTATAGATAATACTTTTACCATGGTATCTTTTATCAACTTCTGATTAGCAACTGCTGTCCATCTCTTACCATCAACTTTTACTTCCCCTGCTTTTGATAATGAAATATCTTCTGTAACTACCCCTCTCATCCCAATTACTCGATCTAAATTAGTCCTAACATCAACTGGTTTTAATAATTTTACCAATATCGGTCTAGTCGTAATTAATAATATGAATCCACCTACTGAAAAAATACCAAATTGTAATAATACATTATCCGTAAAAATTGATACTATTAATGATACTATCGCACTAACCACAAACCATACAGTCGTTAAATTAATAGTACCTACTTCGATTATTGCAAGTAATACAATAATCATTATCCACCAATAAAACATATATCCTCCTTTAAGGATATTATACTATTTAAAAAATATAAAAACAATAAATAATTATCATAATTAATTATTAATATAAAATCACCAAATTAATGATAATATATATAATAGAAATAACAATAATCAATTAAAACTAAAAAAGGCATTATGCCCTTTTTAAATAATAAGTAAATCCTAATCCACTAACTAATAAAAGACCAAAGAAGAAAAATATATTAATATCAGAAGTATTTGGATTTTGCTGTTCTAAAATTTCTTTTGCTATTTCTGGAGACCATACACTATCATTACTAGTAGTCGATAATAAAGTAATTGTTTCTGGATCTACTTCTATTATAACATATTGTATATTACTGCCATCTTCATTCCAATCAAATGAATATTTATAAGTTAATTTCTCTCCTTTTAACAGTACATTCTTAAGATTATTAGGCGTAATTCCTACATAGTCTGTATACGATGAAGCTGTTATTTCTGTTGTTTTATTGTCAGGAGTTGTAACCTTAAATTTTGAACTACTCCCTTCTGTTGGTTTTGTAACTTTAAAACCAATCCATGCAGCTGGTCCTGGTCTCTCACCTCCAGATGCATTTTTATCTGCTTCTAGCATTTTAAAAGTAGAAGCAGAATATCTAATTATCGTTGTATCCCCTTTAGTCTCTATAGTACCTTCTCCTGTCATTAGTGAATCTCCAGCTGTTTTTGTAATATCTTCTACTACACCATATTGACTAGCAGCAAAAACATTAGGCATTATCGCAAGCATCAATGTTGCAATAAGGGAAAAAAATAAAATTTTTTTCATAATCTAACTCCTTTTCTCATAATAATAATTTAGTCATTATCTTATAATAGAGGTGATTTCAAATGAAGAAATATATGACTATCGAAGAGTATTTTAAGACTCAATCACAAAATACCAATAATAATCAAAAAAAAAGATTTAATCATATTATGATTATATTGTGTCTTATCATTATCATCTTCTCACTATATAATATATTTAATTGGTACCATGATAATTCCAAAATAAGGCAAATAAATAGAGAAATTGACAAAAATATTAATATAAAGAATAATAATGAGCAAGGAGAGCTTATTAACCCCCCAAATGATAAAAATAGTGATTATTACTATTATACTTCTTTCCCTTTTCTTGAAGTTAATTTCGCTACTTTATTAACCAAAAATAGTGATACTGTTGGATATATCCATATTAACAATACTAATATTAATTATCCTATTGTTCAAACAACAGATAATGATTATTACTTAGAACACTCTTTTGATAAAAAAGAAAATGATGCTGGCTGGATTTTTTTAGATTATCGTAGTAATTTAAGTGACTTAGGAGATAATACTATAATATATGGGCACGCAAGAATGGATAGAACATTATTTGGTTCACTCATAAGTACCTTATCTGATGATTGGCAAAAGAACCGTGACAATTACATTATTTATCTGTCAACACCAAAAGAAAATATGATATTCCAAATCTTTTCTATATATACTACACAAAAAGAAAGTTATTATATAACACCTAACTTTACTAGTAATAGTAAAAAACAATTATGGCTTGATACAATGGCAGAAAGAAATATTGCTCCAATTAATACCAAAGTTAATATTAATGACAAAATTCTAACCTTATCTACTTGTAAAAATAATCAAGGTGGTAGAATTGTTGTTCAAGCTAAATTAATTAAAAAGCAGAAAAATAAAAGTTAATATAATTTTCTTTCAACTGCAATATATAATTAGTTACAATAAAAGACCTTTAAATATTTAAGGGTCTTTTAATCATCTCCAAAGAAATCATCAAAGAATTGATCATCACTAATATCAAACTTAGGTTTTTCTTGTAATTTATTATTAATTGAAGAATCCGATGAAGATGGATGAGTATCACTATTTTCCACAACTGGCTCAATTATAGCTGGAATTGGATCTTTTTGTTGCTCAGTATTTTTAATTTCCTGTTCATTCTTCTCTTTCTCTCTTCTTTCTTCCTCTTCAATTTCAGCAATTTTAGCATCAATATTTTTTATTAATTCATTAACATCGAAATTAGGATTCATTCCTCCTAAAGGTGGCATTGGATTACTAGACATTGGTGCATTTCCAATTGGTAAACCATTACCCATACTACTATTAGCACCACCAAACAATCCACCTGGCATTACGCCACGAGGTCCAAAAGGTGGCACTATTCCACCCATAGGGTCCCCAACTCCATTCATCATATTTTGCATTTTCTCTTCTCGTTTTTGATTAACAAATGTTTTTAAATCAAATACCTTTACATCCTTTTCTTCGCGATTTGGATACTTAGCTTTAGGAAATTCATGTCCCCAATTCATCTGATAATTAGGCGTTAACTTAGTTTTAAATGGCATCATTCTAATTCTTAAAACAATCGTCTCCCATTTTTTCATTCTTTGCAAATCACTAACGGTAACTAATGGCGTAGATGAAGTTTTCTCTTTCTCTTTAGACTTTACTTCCCCACACATCTTACTTATTTCTTCTAAAGCACTAAGCTCTGTACTAATTAAATAAATAATATTACCACAATTACCCTTAATCGTTTCTCCATTTTCTTTACCATATACTTCGTATAATTGAGCAAAGTTTTGAATGATAAAAGTAAAACGCATATTACGAGATCTAGCTGCTGTAACCATCGTTGTAACATCTTTTAACGGTGGCATATTAGCAAACTCATCTAAGATAAAATTAGTTCGGTGTGGCAATTTTCCACCCATCTCCTGTGCTACAGAAATTAATGTTTCATAACATTGTTTTAAAAAGATAGTTACTAATGAATGATAAGTTGTTTTTTCATCTTGGATAACAATAAACACAGCCGTTTTTTTCTTACCAATATCCCTCATATCGAAATCATTATTAGCTAACATTTCAGACAAATTTTTTCTTGTCGCAAATAATTGTACTTTCTGTTTAAATACTGATAAAATAGATCCTTTAGTTTCACTCGGGGCCATTAAAGTACTAGATGCTTTAACATAACCAGTACTAGTAGGATCTTTATAACTAAAATACTCTTTCATATAAGTAGTATTTGCAATCTTTTCTTCACCAACAGTAGTCATTAAATTGATACTGTTTAAGTTAATTTCTTCTTCTTTAGCATCCTCAAATAACCCAAAAGCAAGTCCTGCAAAGTAATCAGCCGATGTGTTTTCCCAGAAAGGATCCTGCCCTTTAGCTGATGGATCATGTAATATATTAGCCGCTAAATCTTCTAGTAATTCAACTGCTTTATCTATTTTATTATCTTTATATAGAGAATAAGGTAAATACATTGGATTCCAACTATTACCCTGTTGAGGATCTCTAAAGTTTAACAAAACAATATTATATCCTAAACTTTTTAAATAATTAGATGTATTTTCATATATTTCACCCTTGGGATCGGTAATAATCATTGATTCATTATGCTTAGCTAACAAGTTAACCATAGGTAATACTGTTGTCTGTGTTTTACCAGCACCAGTAGATCCTATTACCAAATTATGGTATCCACCATTATCTACCCATACCTGTTTGGGATTCATTATTAAAGGAATTCCAGCAGCATTAGACCTTGGTGCCATAGGATCAACTAAAGCCACATCATCGTCATTTTGAATTTCTTTATCCTTAGCCCATCTAGAATAATTTTTTTCTTTTTTAGGAGCAACAGCTACTCCAATTCCTTTCTCCATCTCAAAGAAATGGGACTGGACACTCATCACCAACACAAAAATAACAATTATAAATAGTACTAAGGTTAATAATAAATAATCGGTGAATGCCGGTATAGGATTTAATCCAGACAATTGATTTTCACTTAAAAACATTCCAATATTAGATATAGCTATAGCAATTAAATACAATAAGATAGCCGAAAAAATAATAAAAATTACGGCATCTTTTTTATCAGCTCTAAATTTTAATTTCACTTTCTACCTCCATTTATTATATTTCATTTCGCTTACTATTATTGTTTCTTATATTTTGAATAAAATTATACACTTGATATATTATAAATATACCAACAAAAATAACTACACCCAATATTATATACTTCAAATAATCAATTTTCAACTTACTTTTATCAAATTTTATCAAAATTTCTTTTTCTGGATTTTCTCTATCTAACCTCCAAGTATAAGTATTAGTCTTTTTATCATAACTATCGGCATTATGTTCTTCTACTACAAACGGTAAAGTTATACTGATATCAGCATCATCAATTCTAAATACTTCTTGATTTTGTGTATCATCACCTGGTAATTTACCATTAAACTGAATAGTAACAATATTTCCTTCTTTCATATAATTAAAATTGCTACCTAAACTTTGATAAGCCCGTTCATTCAATTCTAATGAATCATTAGTATCAAAGTTTTTTATATAACTATCAAAATTCTGATATTCCTTAGTAATCTCTACACCAGATTCAGTTCCTAAAACATTATTAACACTATAATTATTATTATTCAAATACTCTAAATGGGGTTCTAATATAAAAGATATAACCCGTCTAATTGATGACTTTTCATACTGAGCAAAAAACTCAGCCGTCTCTAATCCTGTTACTGTCTCTTTTATTTTCATATTTCTATCTATCTTTATATTATATTTAACACTACAACCTGTACTAATTAAAATCAATATAATTGATAACAATATTTTTTTCATAAGTCACCTACCTTGAAATAATAATGAAAGGACTTTGTTTCTTTTGCTCAACTACTGAATTAAAAGAAAACCACTTTTTTTCAGTATTAGCTCTACTTCCAGGATCAGCTACTGATACCTGTCCATTACTATTCGAACCGGTTAAAACAATATAATGTCCTGATGTAGTAAAAGTTCCTGGCCCCATTAGAGCTATTACTAATGCATTATGACTAGCTAAAGCATTAATTACATCTTGATTTGAACTAGATTGATATGCATTCAATCCATATTGTCTAGCTACTGTAAGTAAACTATCATAATATGTTCCACCAGATG
>CANQEN010000025.1 GCA_947595045.1 uncultured Bacilli bacterium
GTAGTAGTAAAAGATATACAACAGCTGATAGTGATACTCTATATGGAACAATACTAAATGAGTTAAATGAAGCAAAAAATGATAGTAATATCTTTGTAGACCCATATGGAAATATCAGATATAGAGGAAAAGATCCAAATAACTATGTAACATTCAATGATGAGACATGGCGAATAATTGGAATAATAGATGGAAAGGTTAAATTGATAAGAGATGAGTCAATAGGTAGTTATTCATGGGACAGCTCAGATACAAGTATAAATTCTGGATGTGGAATAAATGAATGGAGTCAAGCCGATTTGATGAAGTTAATGAATCCTGGTTATGATGATGTGACAGTAGGAAATGGAGATAGTTCAATAACAGGAAGTTTATATTGGAATAGAGCAAGTGGAAAGTGTTATAATGGATGGAACAATATCACAATAGACTGTAGTTTTGGACAAAATGGTCATCAAAAAGGATTAAGTGAAGAAGCCAAGAATATGATAGAAGAGAGTATATGGTATTTGGGAGGACATAACAGTAGTCCAAATGATGTAAAAATAGAAAATATGACATTAATGATGGATGGAGAAAGAGGAGATAGTGTAGTAGAAAATCCATCAGACCAATTACCAAGAACAACCAAATGGAGAGGATACGTAGGATTAATGTACCCGTCAGATTATGGATATGCGGCAGGGACACAGTGTAAGCAGACCTTATATAATTATAATAATTCAGAATGTACAAGCAATAACTGGTTATATAAGAATCAAACTGAATGGCTTCTGTCTCCTCGTTCGGATTCAAATCGACTTGTATGGTATATCTACTATGGGTATACGCGCATCGCCAATGCCACTGACAAAGCAAGAGCTGTGCGTCCAGTAGTATATCTAAAGTCAAGTGTAAAAATAACAGGTGGAGATGGGCAAACAAATTCACAATATACACTAGCTTAGCTAATGACGGTTTTAAATAATTACAATATTTATAATGGTTTGTTGATTGATACGTCTAGAAAATCATCCAAATGAGATATTTTATGAGTATGAGTCAGATTATATGGTAAAAAAATGAGAAAATTTGAATATGTAAATTTGATATGAACCCCGTTTCTTGGACATAGAAACGAGGTTTTTATATGAGTAAATTAAGTTATGATGATAAGATATTGATTGATAATCTAAAAGGATTAATAGACTTTCATTTAATAATATTTCTTTCTTATGAATTCATATTTATTGCTTAAACAGTATATTTATAGTATAATTTTATTTAGTTAGAAAGGACGATATTATGATTGAGAGATTAAATATAATTGAAGATAGATATAATGAATTATCAAATCTTTTATTACAACAAGAGACTTTATCTAATATCAAAAAAACACTTGAATTAACTAAGGAACAAGCATCTCTTAAGGATGCTTATGATGCATATCAAAATTATAAACAAGTTAATGCTGATATTGAAGCAGCAACCGAAATGTTAAAAGATGCTGATATGGTTGATTTTGCTAGAGAAGAGTTAGAAAGTTTAACTTTACAAAAGCAAAAATTAGAGAATGATATTGAAATATTATTATTGCCAAAAGACCCTAATGATGGGAAAAATGTTGTATTTGAAATAAGGGGAGCTGCTGGTGGTGATGAAGCTAATATTTTTGCTGGAGATTTGTATCATATGTATACTAAATATGCTGAAAAGCAGGGATGGAAGATTGAGGTTTTATCTGAAGAACATAATGATGCAGGAGGATACCCATTAGTTGTATTTATGGTTAGTGGTGAAAATGTTTATTCTAAAATGAAATATGAAAGTGGAGCTCATAGAGTACAAAGAGTTCCTGTTACGGAAACACAGGGTAGAGTCCATACTTCAACAGCTACAGTATTAGTCATGCCAGAGGCTGAAGAGTTAGATTATGAATTAGATATGAATGAAGTAAGGGTTGATATTACACGTAGTTCTGGTTGTGGAGGACAGGGTGTAAATACAACTGATAGTGCAGTTAGATTAACTCATATTCCAACTGGAATAGTTGTTTATTCTCAAGTAGAGAGAAGTCAAATAAAGAATAAAGAAATGGCTATTAAGATATTAAAATCACGATTATATGATTTAAAATTGCGTGAAAAAGAAGAAGCTGAGGGAGCAGAACGACGTAGTAAAATTGGAACTGGAGATCGTAGTGAAAAAATCAGAACTTATAATTATCCTCAAAATAGAGTTACTGATCATCGAATTGGTTTTACAACTATGCAACTAGATCGAGTAATGGATGGTGCTTTAGATGAAATTATTGATGCTTTAGTTAATGAAGATCAAAATAGACAATTAAGGGGAGAATAGAATTTAATTATAGTTTATATTTATGCAAAGAAGTGATTTTAGTAAATATTATAAACAGTTGGATGACATTCTAATGAATGAATATTCTTTAAGAAATATAGATGGTAATAGCTTAAAAGATAAGATATTATCATTATCCGAAAAAGACCAGATATTATTATTGATGGATAATAATATAAGAGACTTCTTTTTAGAAGAAAAAAATCACTATTTATTTGTATGGCTAATACAAGAGTTAACAGATAAGGTATTAAGCCGGTTCCTAGATGGAGATATGATTAATAAGATATTGTTATCTAACCGCAATAAAGATAAAATTAATGCCATTATGACTTGTGAGTCAAAAGCTAAAAATATTATTTTAGCTAATAGTGAAACGATAGCGTTTATTTTAAATGCCCGTAATGGCTTATTGTCATATATTAGAGATATGAACTATGAGTTTGGGGATAGTATTATTGATTATAGCATTAATAATAACCATTTAGATTGTTTAAAATATATCGGTTTGTTAAAAGAAGAAGATCAGTCTTTATTATTTACTAAACCAATGATTACTAGAATAATGGAATTACCAGTAGACAAAGGCTTTTTGTTAAGTTTAGATGTTAGTATAATAAATAAATTAATAAGTTATGAAAAGTTTTTAAATATATTTAAGACATTAGATGTTAAAGAATTAGTTACTCTTTTAAATAAAGGTTTTATATTTCCTACCTTTTTATTACATGATTTTAATCTAAATAAATCATTAGCTACTATTTCTAATGTTAAAGATTATCGATTAGTTATAAATGCCTTAATTCTTCATAATTACTATTTTGCTGAACAAATAGAATATTATCGCTTAGAGTGGATAAGACAACAACTACATTCATATTGCATTAATGGTCTTGTTAAATATTATATCGATTATGGTAATAAATTGTTAGATGAGGAATGTAATCCCTTTATTGATTTTCCTTATGAAGAAGCTACTTTAATTAAAAATTATATTATAACTAATAATAAAAGAGAACTTAATAGTCTATTTATGAAATACTCAAATACTTTAGTATTTGAAATAATTGTAGATTTATATTTTAAAGATTTTCCTAGTAATGTAATACTTAATTTAAAAGAAATGTTAAATTATTTAGATACAAATAATAAGTTTCTTATTCCTAATGATAGATTACTTTTTTATCAAAAAATATATGATTTTGATAAATTATCTAAGAATGATATAAAATCAATCTTAGATAATTATAATATTGATATTGATTATGCAAAATTATTTTATGAAGATTATGTAGCATGCAAAAATGACTCATATAAACAAATTAATAAAAAGATATTAAAATTAGATTCCAGTAGTCAGTTATACAATTCAAATTTGTCTAAAAAATTGAATATACCAGTTTATGAATTAAAGGGAGAGCCATTTTTTGCTTGTGTACATACAACTTCAGCTAATCGTAAAAGTAACAAGGTGACTTGGAAAGATAAAAGTGATACTATATCACTTAGCATAATAGGTGATAAAAATATTGCTGTATATAATGAAGACTGTATTACATTTGGGTTTGATGTTCTTGATATTGATAGAATTATTCATGTATCTAATAGTGATTCTTATACTACAAAATTATATGGTACGAATAAAGTTAATAAAATTGTTAATCCTGATAAATTACTAAATATAAGTGTTGGATATACAGAATTATTATATAAAGAAAAAAATAAAATTTTAAAACCTAGTTATATAGTATGTTTTGATTATATAACACCAGGAGAGATTAATATAGCTAATGAATTAAATTTACCTATTGTTTTAATTCATAGTGCTCGTTATAATAAAAAAAGTGATATTAATAGTTTAGATATTGATAGTTATCCAAACAATAAAGATGTAGATTATAGGATATTAAGGTGATGATATGACAGATATCGATTATTTACAAAAATATTATAAAGGGAATATTAGTGAAGCTAAGATTAGACTATTAAAAGGGGAACCAGTTCAGTATATTGTAGGAAATGTTAATTTTTATGGATATACTATTGAGGTAAACAAAGATGTTTTAATACCAAGGTTTGAAACAGAACAATTAGTTGAGAGAACTATTTATTATTTAAAAAATTTTGATAATCCAACTATAATTGATGTTGGAACTGGTAGTGGTTGTATTGCAGTAGCACTTAAAAAACAAATAGATTGTGATATGCATGCTACAGATATTAGTAATAAGGCTTTAAAGGTTGCTAAAAGGAATGCTTTAAATAATAATGCCAAAATTACTTTTTATCAAGGTAATTTATTAGAACCGTTATCTATTAAGGTAGATTGTATTATATCTAATCCACCTTATATAGCTAATAATGAACCTATTATGGATATTGTTAAAAATAATGAACCTAGTATAGCTTTATATGCTTCTAATAATGGATTGTATTATTATGAAGAAATATTAAAGAGTGCTAAAAGTTATTTAAAAAATAAATTTGTTATTGCTTTTGAAATAGGAGAAAACCAAGCTAAAGATATAACATCATTAGCAAAGCAATATTTACATAATATAAAAGTTATAGTTGAAAATGATTTATACAATAGAAATCGTTTTATATTTATTATGGGAGGAGAAAATGAAAAGAAAAACGTATTATACTGATTTAATTTGTCCTGAATGTGGTAAAATTCAAGTAATTTATCGTAGAAGAACGATGCAAAAGAAAATTGGTCATATTAAGGATTTATGGTGTCCTAATTGCCAAAAAGTATGTAAGTTTATCGAATTAAGAGATAGGGATATATGCTATTATAAATTACTTTTAAAAGAACAATTAAGTCAAATAGAAGAACAAATTCTTACATTACTAGACAAAAGACAAGAGATGATGAATAATGGAAAAATTAAACGTAAAACCTATAAATAATTGGCAATATGAAAAGGAATTGTATGATAAAGGGCTTAAATATATTGGTGGTGTAGATGAAGTGGGTAGGGGACCTTTAATTGGTCCTGTAGTAGCAGCTTGTTGTGTTCTACCATCTGATTTTAAATTAGAAGGTTTAACCGATTCTAAAAAATTAACAGAAAAAAAGAGAGAACAGTTTTATCCATATATTATAGCTCAATCTCTTGCATATGGGATAGGTATAGTACAACCAGAAGAAATAGATAAAATAAATATATATGAAGCCACTAAAAAAGCTATGATAATGGCTATTAATCAAGTAAAAAAACAAATAAAATTAGAACATGTATTAATTGATGCTATGCCATTAAATTTAGATATTCCTAGTACATCAATTATTAAGGGAGATTTAAAAAGTATTAGTATTGCAGCTGCTAGTGTAATAGCTAAAGTAACTCGTGATCATATGATGATTGAATTAGATAAAAAATATCCTGAATATGGATTCGCTTCACATAAGGGTTATCCAACTAAAAAGCATATTGAAGCTATTTATAAATATGGTTTAATTGATGGCTATCGTGTGACATATTCACCAGTAAAAGAATATTTAGCTAAGCAGTAATATTTTTAAAAGAAGAATTTGTTATAAAATTGTTAAAAACTAGTTCACTATTATTCAAAAATTTGATATATTGTCATTGTATTTAAGTAGAGATTCTATTTAACTTAAAGGCTTTGTAAAAAATTAAGGCACCAGATAGATACAAAACTCGAACTTGGTGGTTCGAGTTTTAAAATTTTTAGATCCATGATAGTCTATAAATAGACTAAAATTGATATATTTGTCAATCTAGAAAAACACACTTGTATATTGACATAGTAATACGTTTTAATATAAAAATAAAAAATAGATTATTATAAAGGTAGTGATAAATAATGTTAGTACATTTAGGTGGTACATGTGCGAATAGCAATTGGAGAAATGAATTAATTCCTCTATTAAATTCAAATATAAAATATATTAATCCAGTTGTTAAGAATTGGAAATATGGAAATAATACAAAAATGGAAAAGCAAAAAAGAATGGAAATGTGTGACATATTATTATATGTTATTACACCAGAACAAAGAGGATTTTCTTCTATTGCTTCCATAGTTGATTATAGTAATAAAGTCCCAAAAAAGGTTATTTTTTGTATACTATATGAATTTAATGGACTAAAATTTGAAGGTCATATGTTTGAAAGTATAAAATCAGTAGAAGATATAGTTAAAGATAATGGATGCAAAATTTTTTACAGTTTAAAAACACTAGCAAACTATCTAAATAATTATGAAAATTAGTTGTATTACATCTTTCTTAAAAGCACTAGTAAAACTTTTATTCAAACTTTTTATGAGTAAATAAATCCAATATTTTAATTCCCTAAATAGTGAAAATGAGTTCAAAAAGATTGTTGAAAAACGATACCTCTTTACAAAAAAAGTTTTTCATATGTAAAACAAAAAACTGTCCAGAAATTAATTACTTAATTTCCGAACAGTCCCTATAATTCATAAGTATCAATCTGAATATCTGGTATATCTACTTCATGTACTACGTATACATCAATAGGACTTTTAATTTCTTCAATACAATATAAAATATCTTGGTCAAAAGAAGAATTCATAATATCAGATATAGCTAAAACGCCTACAACTTTATTATCATGAGTTACTACTAAACGATTTATTTTATGTTCAGCTAGCAAGTCAAGAGCTGTTTCAATATTACTATCAGCATCAACTGAAATAACTTCTTTCGTCATGTATTCTTTTACTAATTTATTTCCATCTTCCATTAGCGATCTAATAACTAAGTCTCGATCAGTAATAACACCAATTGCTTCATCTTCTTTAGTAATAACGATAAATCCAATATCGTATTTTTTCATTAACACACTAACTTGTTTTAATGAAGTATCAGGAGATACTTTAGTTACATTAGTAGACATAATTTCTTTTACTTTCATACTATCACCACTAATATCATTAACACTTATTTGGGAATTATGTATTTAACTTGTCATAAAATATAATATGAAGAGAATGAAACTATCTACTAAACTGGGTTTTATCTTAGTAGGACTTATCTTTTTTACTTTCTTAACATTTAGATTAATAAATAAAAAAGTAATGCCAATTTTTTTAGATTATGCTGATGAAGAAACTCATAAATTAGCAACTTTAATTATTAATGATGCAGTAAATAAACAAGTAGTTGAAGATTTAACGGTTGATGATTTATTTATTATGACTAAAGATGATAATGGAGAAATTGTTAGTATTGATTTTAATTCTATAACAGTAAATCGGGTTTTAACTAAAACGACTAGTGCAATAGAACAAAATTTAAGGTATTTAGAAAAAGGTAAAATAGAATTATTAGAGTTACCTGATAATGTCCTTATTAATTATGATGATAATAATTTAAAAGAAGGTATTATATTTGAAATACCAACAGGAGTGTTATTTAATAATAGTTTGTTATCTAATATTGGTCCTAAAATACCGGTTAGAATTAATTTAGTTGGTAGTATTATAAGTGGTGTTAGTACTAAAGTAACTAATTATGGTATAAATAATGCCCTAATTGAAGTATATGTTGACTTAGAAGTCAGTTTGAAAGTATTAATACCATTTATATCTGATACAGTTAAAGTTAATACTAGTGTGCCAGTAGCTATAAAATTAATTAGAGGTAATATACCTGAATATTATAGTAATGGAATAAATAGTCCAGAATTATCAATCCCTATTGAATAATGTGTATTTAAAAAATTTTTGTGTTATACTATAAATGGTGATAGTATGCAACATAAACATAAGGTTATTTGTTTAATTATAGTATTATTAGTATTAGTAATTGGTTGTCAAAATAAATATAGTAATAACACATATTATGTAGCATCTAATACTATAAATGTAAAACTATATAATTTAGATTATACAGATACTAAACAAACTATTACTAGAGGAATTAAGCTAAATATTATAGATAAAAAAATAGTGAAAGATAATAAAAAATATAGTAAAATAAAGTATCATGATAAAGAATATTTATTGGAAGAAAAATACATAACAACTGATAAAAATAAAATTATTTTGGAGGATATTATGTATGTTAGAACACCAGTAACTTTTTATGAAGAAGGTAATAGTCCTAAAATATTAGGTTTAATTAAAAAGGGAGAGAAAGTGGATATTTTAGGATATGATAAATTATTGGATAATGGTATAGTTAATAAATACCATATAAAATATAATGATAAGGAAGGATATGTATATGGTAAATATTTAGTTAATACTAAAGAGGAAGCATTAGCTTATTATGATGATGAATTACAAGCATATCATGCTAGTATGCCTGATAATTATGGAGGAGGTAGTGCTGGAGAGTTAGACTATTATCCATTTACTAAAGGAGATTTTAGTCATGAAGGAAATACTATGCCTAGTGGTGTTAGAGCTTTGTATTTAAATTCGGCAGCTATTCGTAATGTAGATCAGTATATCGATTTGGCTAAGAAAAGTAATATTAATGCTTTTGTTGTTGATATTAAAGATAATACTAGCCCAGCTTATGAATCTAAAGTAATGGAGCAATATTCTAAAACTAATTATAATCATGCTATAAGTAGTTTTGATAATTATAAAAGTTATATTAAAAAATTAAAAGATGCAGGATTTTATGTAATTGGTAGAATTACAGTTTTTAAAGATTCTTATTATATAGAAGATCATCCTGATGATGCTATTAGTACTAATACAGGAGAACCTTTTAGCCATAATGGTTCATTTTGGCCAAGTGCTTATAATCGTGATGTATGGCAATTTAATGTAGAACTGGCTCGTGAAGCTGTAACGGAAATGGGATTCAACGAGATACAGTTTGATTATGTTAGATTTCCTGATGGAATATATCCATTAGAAAAAGATGGCACTGTTGATTTAAAAAATACATATGATGAATCTAAAGCTCAAGCTATTCAAACTTTTGTGATGTATGCAACTGATCAAATTCATGAGGTAGGAGCTTACTTTTCCGTAGATGTATTTGGGGAAAGTGTGCATAATTATATGACCAGCTATGGACAATATTGGCCGGCTATATCTAATGTAGTTGATGTTATAAGTGCGATGCCATATCCAGATCATTTTAATGCTCATCAATATGGTATCGAAGAAGTAGTATGGACTAATCCATATCATTTACTAACTATCTGGGGAGAATATGCTAGAAATAAACAAGCTAAAATACCAACACCAGCTATTGGCAGAACTTGGATACAAGCTTATGATACTGGTAAAAGTCCTGTTACTAAATATGATGCTAATAAAATAAGTGATCAAATTAAGGCTTTATATAAAAGTGGCTTAACAGGGGGATATATGACTTGGAATTCTGCTTCTAGTTTGGTAAAATATAATGATATAAGTGAGGCATTTAAGGAGGATTATTTAAATGAATGAAGTAATAATTTTAGATGATCAAAAGTGGAAAGTTATAGACGAATATAAAAATGGTTTTAATGCAGAGGCTTTAACTGAAAAATATACTGATTATTTTGAACCATACGATTATATTTTAGGTGATTGGTCATATGGTAAATTAAGATTGAAAGGGTTTTGCGATCGTATGAATAAGATGTGTAATAAAAGAAATGATATTAAATTCAAAGATGATTATATTAAAGATATTTGTAGTTATGAATGTCAGTGGTTTTTATTGAAAAAAGAAAAATAATAATTAAAATTTATTTTTCTTTTTTCATGGTAGATTAATGTACTTTGGATATAATAGCATAAAGCCATTTTCAGTCTTTCCATTATTTTTTATTAATCCTATTACTTTATGTTTAATTTTTTACATATTTTGATATACATATTATTATGAAAATATATATTGAAATGGCATAATATCTCTAGAGTGAATAAATAATATATAAATTTTAAATAATATTTAACAAAATTATTTTCAAAAATTAAAAACTTTTTAATTTGTATTGACAATTATGTCAGGTTATACTATAATTTTTTTAGCACTCACATATAGAGTTTGCTAAAAAAGGAGAGATGATATGAAAGAATTTAAAGCTGAGTCTAAAAGATTAATGGAATTAATGATTAATTCAATTTATACGAATAAAGAGATTTTTCTACGAGAGATTATATCTAATGCTTCAGATGCTATTGATAAACTGCATTACCAATCTTTAACTGATAAAAAATTAAAGATAAATAAAGATGATTTTGCTATAATTATTAAAATAGATAAGACCAATAGAACTTTAACAATATCAGATAATGGTATTGGTATGTCTAAAGAAGAATTAGAGACTAATTTAGGAACAATTGCTAAAAGTGGCTCATTTGATTTTAAAGAACAAAACAAGAAAAAAGAAAATATTGATATTATTGGGCAATTCGGTGTAGGATTTTATTCGGCATTTATGGTAGCTTCAAAAGTGGAAGTAATATCTAAAGCATATGGTTCTAAAGAAAGTTACTCTTGGGTCTCATCAGGAATTGAGGGTTATGTAGTAAAGAAGAACAATAAAGAAAATTATGGAACAGATATTATTTTAACGATTAAAGATAAAGAAGAATATAATCGCTATTTAGAAGATTATGAACTTAAAAGTTTAATAAAAAAATATTCTGATTATATAACATATCCAATAAAAATGGAAATAGTAAATGATAAAGAAACAAAACTAGAAACTATTAACAGTTTAGTTCCTTTGTGGAGGCGTAATAAAAAGGATATTAGTGAAGAAGAATATAATACATTTTATTCTGATAAATTCTTTGATTATGAACAACCTTTAAGCCATATTCATACTAAGGCCGAAGGCAAGCTTGAATATAATTCATTACTTTATATTCCATCTCATGCAAGTTACGATTATTATTCTAAAGAATATGAGAAAGGATTACAATTATATTCTAATGGTGTTTTAATCATGGAAAAATGTGCTGATTTAATTCCCGACTATTTTAGCTTTGTTAAAGGAGTTGTTGATTCTCCTGATTTATCTCTTAATATTTCACGAGAAATGTTACAACAAAATAGAGTATTAAAAACTATTGCAAATAATATTGAAAAACATATTAAAAATGCTTTAATGAGTATGCAAGATGAAAGAAGAGAAGATTATTTAAAATTTTGGGAAGCTTTTGGTTTACAAATAAAGGCTGGTATATATAATAGTTATGGTATGAATACAGAGAAACTTCAAGATTTATTAATGTTCTTTTCTTCTAAAGAGGATAAATTAGTTACTTTAAAAGAATATATAGATAATAACAAAGAAGAAAAAGCTATATATTATGCCTGTGGCTCTTCTACTGATCAAATAAAAACATTACCTCAAGTAGAATCAATGATATCTAAAGATAAGGACATTCTATTATGTTCTAACTATTTAGATGAATTTGTCCTTAAAGTTATGGTTAAGTATGAGGAAAAAGGTTTTAAGAATGTTTGTTCTGATAATATTGATTTAGATACGGAAGAAGAAAAAGAAGAACTTAAGACTTTAAATGATACTTCTAAAGATTTATTATCTCTAATGAAAGATGAAATTGATGTTCAAGAAGTTAAATTTACGAGTAGATTAAAAAATCATCCAGTTTGTTTATCGACAGTTGGAGAAATATCTGTTGAAATGGAGAAGGTTATGAATGCTATGCCAACTAATGAATCTATTGATGCCAAAAAAATATTAGAAATTAATTTTAATCATCCAATAGTTCAAAAACTCCAAAATTTATACAAAAAAGATAAAGAGGAATTAAAGAAATATAGTAAAATATTATATGCCCAAGCTCGTTTAATAGAAGGCTTACCTATTGATAATCCTACTGAAATCACTAATATTATTTGTGATATACTTGTAAAATAGTATTGAATAAAAAATATAGATTAATTAAGAAAATCCAATAAGCTTATTAACTTAATGGATTTTCTTTTTACATAAAACTAATTTTATTTTACTAATTCATATTTTTTATTTCAATCTTTATCATTTAATAGCTATAAATGATTTTATATAAACTTTAGTCAAATAATATAGTATAATATAATTATAATTAGTAAGGAGTAAGTATAAAGAAAATTTTATCAATTGTTGTACCATGTTACAATGAAGAAAAGACAATACATTATTTTATGATGAAATTATTAAAGTATCTTTAGAAATGAAACAATTAGAATTTGAATATTTGTTTATTAATGATGGATCCGTTGATCAAACATTAACAGTTTTAAAAAACTATGCTAAAAAAGATAAAAGGGTTAAATCTATATCATTTTCTAGAAACTTTGGTAAAGAAGCTGCATATTAGTAGGCCTTAAAGCAGTAAGTGGTGATTATGTTGCTACTAGGAAAGTGACTAGAAAAGGGGAGCCTATAATTAGAAGCTGTTTTGCTAGAATGTTTTATAAAATAATTAATAAATTATCTAAAATAGAAATGGTTGATGAAGCTAGAGATTATCGATTAATGACTAGACAAGTAGTAAGTGCTATTACATTAATGGAAGAATATAATAGGTATTCTAAAGGAATATTTAGTTTTGTTGGTTTTAAGACTAAATGGTTAGAATATGAAAACGTTAAAAGAATAGTTGGAGAGACTAAATGGTCTTTCAGTAAGTTGTTATTTATGCTATTGAAGGTATCATTGGTTTTTCAACTATAATAGGTTTATTTTTTTACTTTTTAGCCTTTATTGTGGTTATTTTTATCATAATAAAAACTTTAATATGGTCTGATCCTGTTAGTGGCTGGCCAAGTTTAGTATGTATTATATTATTTACAAGTGGTATTTAATTATTTTGCATTGGTATTATAGGTGCATATTTGTCAAAAACATATTTAGAAATTAAAAGGAGCCCTATCTATATAATAAGGGAAGCTAGTGATATTAGTATAAATACTCATAAATAGATAAATTTTAATTAGATATTGTTGATAGCTTTTATATAAAAAACAACTAATAAATGTGATTGCTTTATTAGTTGTTTTTTAACAAAAAAATTTTTCCAAATATTGTCGAAAAAACATTATTTTTATGTTATACTTAATAATAGATGGTTATGCTGTTAATCAAATAAAAAATATTGTTTTGAAATATAAAATAAATTAGATAAGAAAGGAGAACAGTTTTACATTGATTTTAGTCAATGAAAACTGAGGATAAGACTATAGATGCAGTACTAAGGTCTTACCTATGTGGTTATTGATATGGATAATTTAACATTAATGATGATAACCTTATTTATTATAAGCGTAGTTGTGATTATAATTGTTTTAAATTTTATTCAGAGTCGTAAAAACAAAAGAATAAAAAAAATATTAGAGCATTTAGAAATAGAAAAAAATAAATTAGATTCTTCACCAATTATTCCAGAGTTAGCAAAAGTAGAGTCTTTTTTAAATAATGAAAAATTAGAAGTTATGTATGATGAGTGGACAGAAAGACTACAAGAAATACGTGATAACCAAATTCCAAAATTAACGGATATGATATTAGAAGCAGAATATTCTTTATCTCAAATGGATTATAAAAGTACTATGTATAAAATTGCTAAGTTAGAAATGGAAATATATAAAGTTAGAACTAATTCAGAATTTTTGCTAGGTGAGATAAAGGAAATAACTTCTAGTGAGGAGCGAAGTCGTGCTATTATAACTAATTTTAAGATAAAATATCGAGAATTATATGAAAAATTTCAAAATTCTAAGGCTAGTTTTGGTAATTTGGCAAATGTTGTAGAAAATCAATTTGATGTTATTTCTAAGCGCTTCGAAGATTTTGAGAGTATTATGGATCATAATGAATATACAGAAGTTAATAGTATTATTAAAATAATTGATGACTTAATAAAACATATAAATGTAGTAATTGATGAATTACCAGATATTATATTAATGAGTACTACTGTTTTACCTAAAAAAATTCAAGAGGTAAATATTGTATATAAAAATATGATTGACATGGGGTATTCATTAGATTATTTAAATGTTGAATACAATATTGAGGAAGCTAATACCAAAATTAAAGATATTTTAACTAGGGCTAAAGATTTAAATTTGGAAGAAAGTTTATTTGATTTAAAGATATTAACTGATTATTTTGATTCATTATTTAATGACTTTGAAAAAGAAAAAATAGCTAGAGAAAAATATAATGAAAATAATATTGTTTTTAATAAAAAATTACATAAAATTAATGTTATTATAGATGATATATTTGAGCAAATAGATGATTTAGTTAGTATTTATAATTTGTCAGATGATGATATTAATATTTTAAATAAAACTAAGGAAGAAATAGTTGACTTAAATGATAGCTATAAAATATTATTAGAACATACTGATCATCATTCAAGCTTCGCCTATTCGCAATTATTAAAAGAATTAGAGGGATTAGGTGTTAAGTTATCACAAGTAGAAGAACAATTAAACAATTGTTTAGATAAAGTTGGTACTATGAAGGATGATGAAATTAGAGCCAGACAACAATTGGATGAAATTAAGGCCATTTTAAGGGAGGCTAAATTAAAGATAAGAGAATATAATTTACCAATTATACCACATAGTTATTATGTAGAGCTAAAAGAAGCGAGTGCTGCTATTAAAGAGATTATTAGAGAATTGTCTAAAAAACCAATTACTATAGATGTTTTAAATACAAGAGTAGATACAGCTCGTGATTTATCCCTTAAGCTATATACTAAAACAAAGGAATTAATTAAAACAGCAGCTTTTGCTGAGATGTCAATTGTTTATGGTAATCGATATCGTAGTAGTTATGAAGGGTTAAATGAAAAATTAAATTTATCAGAAAGATTATTTTTAAGGGGTGAATATCAGAAGTCACTAGAATTAACTATTAGTTTACTTAATAAAATAGAGCCAGGTATATATGATAAATTATTATCAATGTATTCTTAGATAAATATACGTTATTCTTTCTAACTGGAATGAGACTTTACCATTTTATTTGTATTATACCAGTATATATGTCAGTTAGGGAAGAAAAAATCAAGAAATAGAGATGTTATTCTCAATGAAAGATTTATTATAAGGAAAGTATAGCAGAGTATCTAAATGTCACTAATAAAAGTTCAATTGTATTATTGGATGTGGTAACTATAATAATAGATTGATTATTAAAATGTAGACCTCATAACATAAAGTTTATACTTTTCTTGTTAATAAGTTATTAACTATCTTATTATATTCAATAGAATTTAATCATAAAGTAAAAAAATATAAAAAGCAATTAAAATCTTTTATTTACTAACAAAAATGAGTATGATATAATTACTAATAGGGACTTGTCCCTAGAAGGAAGGTTTGATTATGGAATTAAAAGGAAGTAAAACTGAACAAAATTTGATGGCAGCTTTTGCTGGCGAAAGTCAGGCTAGAAATAAATATACTTATTATGCATCTAAGGCAAAAAAAGAAGGTTATGAACAAATTGCTGCTATTTTTGAAGAGACAGCTAATAATGAAAAGGAGCATGCTAAAATATGGTTTAAATTATTGCACGATGGAGATATACCAACTACAACAGTTAATTTAGATGATGCAGCTAATGGTGAAAATTATGAATGGACAGACATGTATGCTGAGTTTGCTAAAGTAGCTAGAGACGAAGGTTTTGATCATATAGCTTTCTTATTTGATGGAGTAGCCAAAATTGAAAAAGAGCATGAAGAAAGATATCGTAAGTTACTTAATAATATTAATGATAAGATTGTCTTTAGTAGTGATGGAGACGCTATTTGGATTTGTCGAAATTGTGGACATATTCATATTGGTAAAGAAGCACCTAAAGTATGTCCAATATGTTCTCATCCACAATCATATTTTGAAAGAAAAGCTAATAATTATTAGTTTTTTTTATCATATTGGATTATGATTATAAGTGATTAAAATACAGTATAATTAGCAAAAAAGCTACT
>CANQEN010000026.1 GCA_947595045.1 uncultured Bacilli bacterium
ACATATAGTGGAAATAGAGTAGTAGCAAGTACAATTCAAGTAAGTATGGAAACAGGAGATATAGAAGTAGGTAATGCCCAAGTAGGAAGTAGTAGTAAAAGATATACAACAGCTGATAGTGATACTCTATATGGAACAATACTAAATGAGTTAAATGAAGCAAAAGATGATAGTAATATCTTTGTAGACCCATATGGCAATATACGATATAGAGGAGCAACACCAAATAACTATGTAACTTTTAATGATGAGACATGGAGAATAATTGGAATAATCGATGGAAAGGTTAAATTGATAAGAGATGAATCAATAGGGAAATATTCATGGGACAGCTCAGATAAAAGTATAAATGATGGTAGAGGAATAAATGAATGGAGTCAAGCTGATTTGATGAAGTTACTAAACCCAGGATATGAGAATGAAACAGTAGATGGTACTACAACAGGAAGCTTGTACTGGAATAGAGCAAGTGGGAAGTGTTATAATGGGAGATATAATAAGACAACAGAATGTGATTTTAGTCAAAATACTGGTAATCCAAAAGGATTAAGTGAAGAAGCCAAGAATATGATAGAGAAGAGTACATGGTATTTGGGTGGTTTTGAAGAGTCAAAAAAATATAACTTAAGTAACATAACAGATTTAATGGATGCAGAGAGAGGAACAGAAATCCATAAGACACCAGAAACGCCTACGAAGGATTACGATAATGATAATATAACAAGAACGACAATATGGAATGGATATGTAGGCTTAATGTATCCAAGTGACTATGCTCAAGCAACAAATAGTAATAGTTGTAATACATATTTATATGATTGGGATAATGAAGAAGCAGATTCATGTAAAAGTAACAACTGGATATATAAAGAAGTTTATTCTCAATGGACATTAACGCCTCGTTCGGATGATGCTAACAATGTGTACTATGTCAATAGTAGTTCTATTATGGACAACAATGAGGGTTTCCGGACTGATAGTGTGGTTCGTCCGGTCATCAATCTAAAATCTAGTGTAAAAATAAGCGATGGTGGGAAAGGTACTAGTGAATCTCCATATATTTTAAAGTGATGTAAATAAAGTAAGTGAAATTCTTACTTTTATTTGCTTTATTAAATAATTTTTTTCTTGATTTTATTTATGCTAGTTGTTATAATATATTTAGTCAGGGAAGTGTTTTATATGAGTCAACAAAATTTTATTTTAACGGAAAATATTCGACAATTTTTAAATGTATTTAGATTAAAAATATATGAGTTTATAGATATTATAGATTTTAATCAAAATATATATTTAAGAATTGTAGATAGTAATAAAAAAATAGTAGGTTGGATGCATAATATTAACAAAAATATAGAGATTAGAGCTACTATTAATAATAATTATCTATTATATTCACATTTTAAATTACCTCAAACAACTAATGATAATTGGAAATATATTATAAATTATAATATTATAGATATAAGTTCTAGTGATAAATATAAATTAATAGGTAATTTTAAAATTAATAATGATTGTACTAATAATAGATTAACTATTTATCCAACTATTTCATACGAATTGGGGGATAAACAACAATGTAGTTTAAAAATAAGTCATGATAATAATCATTTATTGAATTTAAGGTTTGATAATGGTAATTATAACGGTGATTTTGATATATCAAATTATAACAATAATAATTACTGTATTAGGTATCATATTGCTACCCCAAAATTATATAATAATATTTATCCAGCTCATGAAGTCATTCATAATATTTCTGTTGAAAATAATATTATTAAATTTTTATATTATACCAAAGATAATGGTGTTAAAAATAAACCTTTGTTTAATAATTATCCTATAAAAATAGAAGATAGTCTTGATGAACCTTTAACAGATGTAATTGCTTTAATGAAATGTTCTTGTTTTAAACCATCAGCATATGACATCATTGATTCATTAAGGTCCTTTTTTACTATTGATGATATTCAATTGTTTGATAATCTTATTAATATTGGATTAACTAATTATAATTGTAATGATTTATTATCTTTAATTGATATAAAAACTAAAACAAAATCTTTAAACAAAAAAATACATATATAATATAATTATTTGATTTATTAATAATTATTGGAAAGTGAAACTGAAATAATAAATAAGGCGATAGAAGTGCTATCGCTTTATTGTGTGTTTATATAATATTTGATATAATAAGAACATAATGATTGGAGAGTATCAATATGGAGAAAATAATTTTAGTTGATGGTAATAATTTGTTATTTAGAAGTTATTATGCAACGGCTTATAATGGTAATTTTATGAATAATAGTAAGGGATTACCTACTAATGCTTTATTTGGTTTTACTAATATGATGAATAAAATTATAGAAGAAGAACAACCAACTAGAATTTTAGTAGCTTTTGATAAAGGAAAAACGTTTAGACATGAGAAATATGATTTTTATAAAGGTGGTCGGATTGAAATACCTGATGAGTTAAAAGTACAGTTCCCTATAGCTAAAGAAATGTTAGGGTATATGGGTATTAAATATTATGAAATAGATAATTATGAAGCTGATGATATTATTGGTACTTTTGCTCGTATTTGTAATGAAAATCCTGATTATACTGGTACCATTATTAGTAGTGATAAAGATTTATTACAATTACTTTCTGATCAAGTGGATATTAAATTATTAAAACAAAAAGATTATATTAGATATAATCCAGAATCATATGAAGCTGAATATGGTATTCCCCCAATTAGAGTGATTGATCTCAAAGCTCTTATGGGTGATGCTAGTGATAATATACCAGGAGTTAAAGGAATAGGAGAAAAAACAGCTTTAAAATTACTTAGAGAATATAAAACCTTAGATGGTGTTTATGAGAATATCGATAATATTAAAGGGGCTATTCATGATAAATTAGTAACTGGTAAAGAATCAGCATATATGAGTTATGAAATAGCTACTATAGAGTGTAATGTACCAATGGATATTAATTTAGATGATACTAAATATTTAGGCATAAATGAAGATAAGTTAATGGCTTTATATGAAGAATTAGAGTTTTATTCATTTATAAAAAAACAAAAGAAAGCTAGTAATAATATAACTATTACTGATGGTAAGATTATTACTGATATTGGTGATTTAGATAATATTGATGAATGTGCTATTTACTTAGAGATGAAAGATACTAATTATCATAATAAAGAGATAATGGGTATAGGTATTTATAATGAAAAGATTAAAGCTTTTATTCCTTTTGATATTTTAAAAGAGAATCCGTTATTTTTATTAACGGCTAAGAAATATACATATGATTTAAAAAAATTGTCAGTAGCGCTTAAATGGCATAATATACATATAGATAATGTTATATATGATGCGATGATAGCAGCATATCTATTGGAATATAATTTAAAAGAAGACATTGCTTATTTAGCTAATAGTATGGATTATAATATTCCTTTTCATGAAGAGTTATATCCTAAAAAAGGGGATATTGATATTGAAAAGATAGCTAATGCTAGTATTAGTAAAGCTAAGTTTATTTATGATACTAGGCTAGAATTAGAACAAAAAATTAAAGATGATGGCATGGAAGAATTGTTTTATAATATTGAAATGCCTCTTAGTTTAGTTTTAGCTAATATGGAGTATACAGGAATTAATGTAAGTCCAGATATTTTAGCTGATATGGGAGAAGAGATTAAAATTAAGTTAGAACTTATTGAAAAAGATATCTATAATCAAGTAGGAGAGACTTTCAATATATCTTCACCTATTCAATTAAGTAATATTTTATTTGATAAGTTAGGCCTACCACATGGTAAGAAGGGGAAAAATGGTTATTCAACAGCAGCTGATGTATTAGAAAAATTAAAAAATAAACATCCTATTATTCCTTTAATATTAGAATATAGAATGTTATCAAAATTATATACTACTTATATAGAAGGTTTATCTAATTGTATTATGGAAGATGGTAAAATACATACTATATATACTCAAACTTTAACTAGAACAGGTAGGTTATCATCTATAGAACCTAATCTGCAGAATATACCTATTCGTCATGAGTATGGTAAATTAATTAGAAAAGCTTTTCTTCCAAGTCCTAATAGTGTTATTTTAAGTAGTGATTATTCGCAAATAGAATTACGGATATTAGCTTCAGTAGCTAAAGTTCCAGCTTTAATTGAGGCTTTTCAAAATGATATGGATATTCATACTAAAACAGCTAGTGATATATATCATGTAGAACCAATTGCAGTGACTAAAGAAATGAGAAGAAATGCTAAAGCTGTTAATTTTGGTATTATTTATGGTATTAGTGGTTATGGTTTATCTGAGAATATAGGTATTACTCCGAAAGAAGCTAAGGCTTTTATTGACGATTATTTAAATACTTATCCAGGTATTAAACAATATATGGATAATACTATTAGTGAAGCTCATAAATTAGGTTATGTTAAAACGTTGTTAAATCGTAAACGGACAATACCAGAGCTTAATAATAAAAATTATATGATTAGAAGTGGAGCTGAGAGAATGGCTCTAAATACACCTATTCAAGGTACTAGTGCTGATATAATAAAAAAAGCAATGGTTGAAATAGATAGAGCTTTACATGAAGAACAGATGGAAGCTAAAATGATTGTTCAAGTTCATGATGAATTAGTATTTGATTGTCCGGAAGATGAATTAGATAAATTACAGAAAATAATAAAGGATATAATGGAGCATATTTATCCATTAAATGTACCACTTAAAGTAGATATGGAATATGGATATGATTGGTATCAAGCTAAATAGATAGAAGGGGTTATAATTAATGTTAAAAATAAATAAAATAGCTAAAGTAATGTTAGTAAGTGTTATAACTAATATTACTTTAGCTTTTATGAAAATAATATCAGGTTTATTATTCCATTCAGTAGCACTTATATCAGACGGGGTTCATTCATTTAGTGATTTAATTACTGACTTTTGTGCTATTATTGGTAATAAGTTAGCTAGGAAACCAGCTGATTTAAAGCATCCATATGGACATGGTAAGATGGAATATATAACCAGTATATTAATAGGTATTGTTGTCTTAGTAGTTGGTTTAGGTGTTATTTATAAAGCTACTACTAATGAGATAGTAATACCAAGTGTATTAGTTGTTATAGTTAGTTTAATTACTATTATATTAAAATATATATTATCTATGTATATTATTAATAAAGGACAAAAATATAATAATCAAATATTAATAGCTAGTGGAAAAGAAAGTAAAACTGATGTTATAAGTTCTATAGTTGTATTAGTAGCATCTATTTTAATGCAATTTAGCACTACTATTAATTGGCTAAAATATGCTGATATGATAGCTAGTATTATCGTTGGTATTTTCATATGCCATACGGGTTTTTCTGTTATTAAGGAAAATGTTAGTATTATAATAGGTGAACAAGTAACTGATACTAATTATATAAATAAACTGAAAGAAGTAATAATACAGAATTGTGAAGATTGTGAAATAGCATCCCTAGTTATATTAAAGTTTGGACATATTTATAACTTATCGCTAACTCTTAAAATGAATGGTGATACGTCATTACATGATATTCATAAGCAAGTTGATAGCATTGAAGATAATATTAAACAATATGATAATAATATTGCCTATATAAATGTTCATATGGAACCGTTAATTAAGTAAAGAAATCTGATATGTTTATGATGATGAGAGTCTCATTTTGGAGACGTCAAAAAAAGAATTATAATTTAATAGTATTGTAATTCTTTTTATTATTATATATTAATTTTATTTATAGCAATTAGTAATTTCATCACAAAAGCTTTTGGCTGAATGACTTAAATATTCTTCTTTGTATATTAATCCTATTGTTCTTTCCCTTAATGATATATCCAATTTAACTTCAAATAATTCATCATTTTTTAACTCATTTTCAATAAACTCCTTACAAATAAAGCCTATTCCTAAACCTATTTTAGTAAAGTCAATAACTAAGCTAGAACTTGCTACATCTACTGTAGGAATCAAATCTACCTTATTACTTATCGATATTTCATCTATAAAAGAGCGTGTACCGGATCCTTTAGATAGAAGTACTAAGGGATACGATGATAATTCTTTTAAAGTTAAGATTTTATCTTTTAGAAAAGCAAAGTCATTATTAGCAAAAAAGCCTTCATGAATTGTTTTTAATTTTTTGTATTTAAAAATTTTAGGTATGTTGTTATTAGAACCAGTAATTATACAATCAATAATACCATCTTTTAATTTACTTATTAAGACATTTGGTATATCAGTATGTATTTTAATATTAATGTTTGGATATTTTTGGTGAAAATTAGCAATAATAGGTAGTAAAAAATATTTTGTAGTAGACTTACTAGCACCAATATTTATTTCACCAAAATTTAAATTTATTAACTCTTTTATTTTAGTTTCAGCATTATCTATTATTGATATTGCTTTCTCTATATAGCTAAGTAGAACTTCTCCCTCATGAGTTAGATTTACTCCTAATTTGCTTCTTACAAAAAGAATGCACCCTAATTCTTTTTCAAGAATTTTAATAGTTTGAGAAACAGCAGGTTGACTTATTAAAAGTTCTTTGCTTGCTTTAGTAATATTTTTATTTTTAGCAACAATATAAAAAATTTTATAATATTCTATATTAATATTCATAATATTCTTCTCCCATCAATAATAAGTTTTTCTTATATTTAACATAATAAATATGTATTTTTATTATATATCAAAATTAGTTATAATACAATTGTATTTTAAGGAAGCCATATTATCTATATATATGCGTATATAATATGTTAACAAAAATTTGAGAGTATTTAATTAAAATTTATTATAAATATTGTTTTAAGTTAAATAAGCTTCTTAATTGATAGCAAAAAAATATTTTTCTTATTTATATGAGTTTTGAATTGTACTTTTATTATATTAGGGATAATAATAAATTAATAAAATTAGAGGTGATATTATGTTAAGATTATTTAGTGCCAAAATATTTAGAGAAGATTTACCCAATTTTTCGTTACCAATGATAGCTTTTAGAGATTATGAAGAAATAGAGGAGATTATATGTCAAAGTAATACATTTAAATTTTGTATTCCAGTATCTATAGGCGATTTTGCTGAAGTCAAAATACCTGCTTGTTTTAGTAATAATCCTTTAGAAATAAAGGAGTTTATAAAAGCACAAAAAGAGATTAATAATATAAAAGCTTTTATTATATCTGATTTTATGGTTAAAGAATTAGCAGAAATTTGCTATTCAGGAATTATTGAGGTTTATTCTAAGAAAGGAATAACAAACTATTATGATAAATCTACTAGTATTTGTTTAACTACCAAAAATCCGATATTAACGTATAAAAATGAAGGTATTTCTCCAAGAGATTTAAAAGCTGATATAAAATTAGAATATAATTATGTTAACAATCCAACATGTGCATTTCCAACTAATATAGTAAAAAATGATCAATTTAATGTAAATGAATATAAAGACATAATATATGATGCTTATTTAGCATCTATTAAAATGCATGATGTTGGAGCTTATTATGACGGGAAAGAATATCGAGAATATGCGCTATTCTTTGTTGATAAATTTAATAAGATTCATTTATATGAAATTATAGGGGAAGAATCTTTTTTAGGAAAATCTAATCAAGATAAAAAAATGATAGATGAAGAATTAAATATGGCTACTTTTAGAAAAAAACAATTAAAAATATGTAGATAATACAGTACTTAAAATACGATATAAAAAAGGAAGCCTTTAGGCTTTCATAGATTGTTGACAAATAGGTAAATATTTTTACTTATTTGTCTTTTTAAGTTAAAAACAATATATATAGGTTATTTTCCTAGATTTTATCTATTTGATTTTTTGCAATTAAATCTTTTTCATTTTGGCAAACATAAATATCAAGAAGTAGAATCTTATTTCTTTGATGTATAAAAGAAGAAAAATTGATAAATAGAAATTATATTCTTATATGAACCCCATTTCTTGGACATAGAAACGGGGTTCAGTTCATTCTAACTATCAGTTTTTATTTTTTTAGCAATTTAAACATAAGTGTGTATTTTTTATTGAAAAAGGTAAATTTTGTGTTATAATACTAACTAATCAAATTCTTTTTGATATTATTGTATAATAGATTTTACTTACATTAAATAAATTAAAATAGGTGGTTTGAATAAAAATATTCATACTACCTTAGGAATATGGGGGATAATAGATGGAGAATATTTTTTCTTTTAGCATAAATTATAAATTATTTTTTAGAATAATATATATTTTACAAAATAATCCAGATTGTAATATATATTTTATTATGGAACGTTTAAAAGATGAAGGAATTATCGCAAGTAGTAATGAGGTTTTAGATGTTTTGAATTACTTACTTGTAGTAGATACGAGTATTATAAAAAAAGATTATTTTTTTAATGAGAGTACCTATGAATATTTAAATAAGGAGTTAATTGCTTCATCTTTTCAAGAAAAATATTATTCTTTAAAATGTGATAAAGTAAAAAGAATTAAATTTTTATTATGTGCTGATACTCATATTGGTGGTGATATTTATAATCCTATACTTATAAATAACGTATATGAATATGCAAAAGAAAAAGGTGTAAATTTTGCTTTTCACTTAGGGGATTTATTAGATAAAAATAATTTAAAAGCCAATATTTCTTTATTTGCCAAGGATTATCCTAAGTATTTAAAAACATATGGTATATTGGGAAATCATGATAAATTATTTAATTTAAAATATGTTAATAGGTCTAGAAATAGTTTCGACTTGAGAGGATTATTATTTTTTAATCGTAATTTCTATATGATTTCAAGAGAAGGTATAGAAATAGATATTGGTGGAATTAATATACATCTAAATCATAAATTATATTTAAATGGATTGGAAAGAGACGTTTTCGTAAATGACATTAGTCATTTAGATAAAAAACAACTGTTTTATTTATCCTCATATATGATACATATATCAGGGCATATGCATAATGGATTCTTATATTCCTATAACAGTAATACAGATCAAAAATTATATATAGGAGTACCTTCTTTAAGCAATTTTAATAAGGGAAAAACATGTGCTTATATTGTTGATTTTATATTAAATGAGAGAGATAGAAAAATTATTATTACCCCACTTAAGTTTTATGAAAATATAGAGGAAGATGAAAGTATTATTTGGAATATTGATAAAGAAAATAAATTAATCAAAAAATTATTTTAACGCATCGTTTAACTTAATATTAAATCAAAAAATTTGTTTGCACTTTTTTTATTATTAATGTATAATTATATACAATAGGAGTGGTGCTAAAGTGTTTACCCGAAAAGAGAAAAAGAAAATAAAAATACTATTAATTATTTTAGTAATTGATGTTATTGGTATTATGGGGGAACTATTTTATTTTAGAGATGTTTTTATTATTGATGATAATGACCAGCAAGATAACGAACAAGAAGTAGTTGCTAATATTGAGATAGGTAGTATAGGAGAAAAAGCTGTATCATATGGAATGATATGTAATGATATAGAGTGTGGGGATAATTCTGATTCTAAGGTTTATATTAATGAAAATGGTAAAGTAACATATGAATATAGTGCTAAAGGTATAATAAATGTAGATAGTACTATAAATGAAAAAGTAATTAATATAGCTTTAGGTTATAGTTGTGATGGTTCTGATAAAAGGTTAGTTGCATTAACTGATAAAGGTAATATATATTATAATCAAAATACCTTATTAGATTATCAAACGGGTGATTATAAATTAGATTTTATCAAAATTGAAAGTGATTATAAAATATTAGGATTAGAATCTAAAATGACACCAGCTCCTACTACTTGTTCTACTAAGCAAATATTTGCTTATATAGATTCAGATACAAAGTTACAAATAAATAGTATTACTGATGAATTAGGAACCCATTATGAATTAGGTGAGTCTTGGGATACATTGTATCCTTATACTGATTCAACTGGAAATATAGTATATGGTCCTATATATTATATTAGAAGTAATAAAATGGTTACTTTTAATACCAATAATAATTTTATTAAAATTGATAATAAAAAAATAAAAGTTGATAAATTGATAATTAATTATAATGATATGATTGAGACAGATTTATTAAATCATGATTATTTATTGTCTACTGATAATAAGTTATATGAAATAAATTATAAAGATAGAAAAGGTACAGATTATGAAATACAATTATATAGTGATTTGACAGTAGATAGGGTAGAAAATATTGATAAGAAAACGACCGTTTATTTTAATAATGGTACGACATTAATACTTAGTGGGGAATATGATATTAAAATTTGTTAAGTATATAAGCATAGATATTCTCAGCGTATGTTACTTATATAGTAACTTTTTTTATATAAATTAATATGATAAGAAATAATGTTTTTATTAATTTAAGATTTATCTTAATTAGTAAATTTGTAATATATAGTCTAAAAGTAATTAATATGGTATAATTAATTTGGTGAGAATTATGGATAAAGAGGTATTATCAAAAGTTATTTGTATGACAATTATTCCTTTTATTTTTGTTGCTCTATTTACACCATTTGTAAAAAAAATAGCACAACATATTGGGGCAATGGATAAACCTAATAAAAGAAAAGTTCATGCTAAACCAATGCCAAGATTAGGTGGAATTGGTATCTATTTTGGCTTTTTATTAGGATATATGATATATGGACAACCTACTTCATTAATGAATTCGGTATTAATTAGTAGTTTTATTATTGTTTTTGTTGGTATTTTAGATGATATAAAACCTTTAAAAACAAGTACCAAGTTTATTGGACAACTTATATCGTCTATGATAGTTGTCTTTTATGGGCAAATATTGATTCAAGATATAAGTGCTTTTGGAATATATATTGATTTTTGGTATTTTTCTTATCCATTAACTATACTATTTATTTTAGGTTGTATTAATTGTATGAACTTAATTGATGGTTTAGATGGGCTAGCAGCAGGGATATCCTCTATCTTCTTTTGTTCAGTTGGGATAATTGCTATTTTTACTAATCAACCTATTTTAGCCTATACGTTATCATTTATTATGTTAGGTAGTTGTTTAGGCTTTTTAGTTCATAACTTTTATCCAGCAACTATTTTTATGGGTGACTCTGGTTCGATGTTTTTAGGTTTTATTATAGCAGTTATTACCTTATTAGGATTTAAAAATGTTATGATGTCTTCTCTTATTATTCCTATGTTAATTATTGTAGTCCCTATTATGGATACCTTATTTGCCATTATTAGGAGAAAACTTAAAGGTGAAAAGATAACAACACCAGATAAGTATCATATTCATCATCAGTTATTAAAACGTAATTTTAGTCATCGTACGACAGTTATTATTATTTATTTAGTAACCATTTTATTTTCTATTGCCTCATTAATATATGTGTTAGTAGATAATCAATTAGGATATATTATATATGGTATTTTATTCTTTATTATATTAATATTTGCTATTAAAACAGATGTTATTTTTACTCATGAAGAATCAAAAAATGAGGAAAAGTAATTATGAAAAAAGTATTATTTATATCTAGTACTGGTGGCCATTTGAATGAATTATTACAGTTAAAGCCTTTATTTAATAAATATCAATATTATTTAATTACTGAAAAAACTAAATCAACAATATCATTAAAACATAAATACCAACATCTTTCTTTCTTAGTATATGGTAGTAAAGATCACTTAATATCATTTTTATTTAAATTTACATTTAATATAATTAAATCTTTATATTTATTTATAAAAATTAGACCACAAGTAGTAGTTACTACTGGTACTCATACAGCCGTACCTATGTGCTATATAGCTAAATTATTTAGAAGAAAAGTAATTTTTATTGAGACTTTTGCTAATAGTACGACTAAAACATTAGCAGGTAAATTAGTATACCCTATAGCAGATCATTTTATTGTTCAATGGGAAAGTATGTTGGAGTTATATCCAAAAGCTATATTTGGGGGGTGGATTTATTGATATTAGTTACATTAGGAACCCAAGATAAAAAATTTTATCGTCTGTTAGATGCTATTCAAAAGCAAATTGATTTAGGCGTTATTAAAGATAAAGTAATTGTACAAGCAGGATATAGTGCTGATTATAAATCGAATGATATGGAAATATTTGATTTAATACCTATGGACGAATTTGATGAATTAATCAGTAAATGTAAATTATTAATTACTCATGGTGGTGTAGGGACAATTACTACAGGTTTGAAAAAGAATAAAAAAGTTATAGCAGCTGCTAGATTAAAAAAGTATAATGAGCATACCAATGATCATCAATTACAAATAATAGATAATTTTAGTAAAGCAGGTTACATTTTAAAATTAGATAAATTTGATGAATTAGGAATTGTTATTAAGCAAGCTAAAAAGTTTAAACCTAATACTTATATTAGCAATACTAATAATATGATTTCTTTAATTGATCAATTGATAGGAGATTAGAATGAAAAAGATAGTTACCATTTTATTATGTATATTATTAATAATACAAATAAGTAGTTTATGTGTAATTTTTAAAGTTGATTCATTTATAAATAAAGATAATATGAAATCACAATTAGATACAGTTGATTTTAGTAAAATAGATATTAATAATGATCCTTATTTTGGTGATTATTTTACTGATATATATGATCTATTTGAAACTTTTAATATTTCCACTAATATTTTAGATAATTTTATTAATTCTAATATTACTAAACATTTTGTTGGTGAAGTAAGTAGTAATATTATTCAGTATATTATTGATGGTAATGATAGACCAATAGTAACTGATAACTATATTGATGAATTTTCAACTGAATTAGTTGATTATACATTAAAACAGATAACTATTAATATTGATGGAATATTAGATAAAAAAGTTTTAACTGAAGTTATTGCTACTGAATTAAAAGCTAATATATCAGAGTTACCAACTACTTCACAGATTGAGAATAAAATAGATGATAGACCACTATCGATAATTAGAATTATTACTAGTGATTCTATTAAAACAATCATTATAATATCTATAATAATAGTAACAGCTTTAATTATTTTTCTTAATATTAAACAATTTAAATGGATTAGTAAATTAGCTATATCAGTCATGATAAGTGGTATTATTTTATGGCTGGTATCGATAATTGGGCAAAATATAATTGATAATATAAATATTGATTTAACATCGACTATCTATTTAATTGTAACTCAATTAATTAATTCATTATTAATGCAGATAAAGTCTATGGCTACTATAATGATAATTATATCAGTAGTTGTTATATCTATTTATATTATTGTTAAAAATATAATTAAAGGAGCTAACAATGATATATAAATATAATTAAGGATAAAATATGAATGATGATTTATAAATAATAAAGAAAAATTTTATTTATGGTTAATAATTATAAAAACTAAAAATAAGGAGATGGAATGTGTGAGAAAACTATTAATAATGATATTGTGTTGTATGTTATTGGTTGGTTGTAAAGATAGTAGTGTTAAATTAGAAGAAAAAAATAATGTTAATAATATTCAAGAAGAAACTAGTGAGGTTAAGGTAATAACATCATATAAAGAAGAAGTAACATCTGACTTAGATGATGTTAAGGTAGAGGAAATGGGTGATGGAGTTAGCCCAGATGCACTAGGAATAAAAAAAGTATATATGGTTAGTGGCTCTGATGTTTTCTTACCAGAAGACAAAATAGCTATTTGGCACTTAAATGTTAAAATTCCCAAAATTGATTCTGATAAAAAGAAAGCAAACGATATAAATAGAAGGATTCAAGATAAATATCAATTGTTCGTTGATATAGCACATAATGGAGTACAAGATTATATATCTGGAATAATAGCTGATTTAGATATTAATTATGAGACATATGAATTAGATGATTACTTAATTATTAATGTCAAAAAGCAATTAAAGGTGTATAAAGGTAGTACAGAGCTTAATATAGATACTTATATTTATGACAAAAATAATGATCAAGAAATTACTAAAGAAGTGTTTTTAAATAATTATGGTATTACTAAAGATAAAGTATTAGAACAATTTTTATCAGGTAATGTATATTATGGTGATAAAAGTGATACTAAAATAGATTATTTTTTACAAAATAATCCTTACTTTGAATCTACCGTAAAAAATGAATTTCCTCAATATTTTAGTATTATAGTAGACAATAATCAAATGTATATTACATATAATAATACCATTGATAGACCAACTGTACATATTCCTTTTTAAAATTTAATTATAATAATTTTGGAATATTTGTTGGATTTGACGAATACAATAAAATATGATATAATGCTAAGCATTGATGGCACATTATTCTAGTCATTACCTTTATTATGAAGATGGGATTAAAAAACCATTAAAGGGCATACCTGTGAAACTTTTGGTGCTTGCTTCTTACGCCCAGTTTGGGGTGAGTGCTGGAAGGTAGAGTATTGGGCAACCTGTAATGGCATACAGATTTGACCCAATATTCATGGAGACCTATTCTCGTGTTTGACCTAAACACAACAGTTGATGGATCAAATACGACTTAGGATTAAACCAATATTGTGGCGAAAGTTATGTATTGTGTAGCTCGGCTTGAGTGAATATTTTGGGATAATCGATCTATTCTAAACAGTTTATAGCTAGGATTGTTTGGAAATTGCGATTTGAAATGGTATTTGCAAAAAAGTCCTAATAATAAAGATATGGTGAGGAAATCTCCTAGAGTGTCATTAATATAGGATTGCAGTGCGTACTAAGTGGTAATCAAGTCGTATATTCGGTGACGATATACTAATTCTTTTAAAGGGGAACCGCAATTTGGTAACGAATTGTAAGAATTAGAGAAATTCAACTTGACCTAAGACGTAAAGTTAACTATATTAATTGCCATAATGAAGTAATTAACTAACAAATGTTAGTTTTTTATTTTGCTAATTTTTATAAATTATGATAGAATGCATATATGGTGATATAATGAAGAAAAAGGATAAAAAAAAGAATAATCAATATCAATGGATATTAACAATAACTATTTTAGCTTTTATTATATCAGCTGTATTTACTATTATCTCTGAAACATTTATATCATCAGTAAATACTATATTAGGTATATTATTAGTTATTACCTTTGTTGGAATAGGTATAATATTTGATATGATTGGAGTAGCAGTGGCAACGTCTCCTGAAAGTCCTTTACATTCAATGGCTTCTAAAAAAGTAAAAGGAGCTAAAATGGCAATTAAATTAAAAAAGAATGCTGATCGTGTTTCATCATTTTGTAATGATGTAGTTGGGGATATATGTGGTATTATATCAGGTTCGGCTTCAGCTGTTATTGTAGTTAATTTAGTTAATGAATATAAATTTAATGACTTATTTATTACAATATTAGTAATGGCAACTATAGCTGCTTTTACTATTGGCGGTAAGGCTACTTTTAAAGGATATGCTATGAAACATAGTAGTCAAATTTTATTTATATTTGCTAGAGTATTAAACTTCTTTCATAGAATTAAAGATTAGTCTAATTATTTACATAATTAATACAAAAAGTCTTGAATTCAAATTAAATCTTTTAGTACATTTTCTATATGTATTAACATCATTTATATAATATTTCATAAATAAACTGATATCTTCTTTTGTACAATAGAAAATTGAAACTAAGATTAATAATTTTAATTCATGTTAAAAAACAAAATAAAAAGGTAAAATAGTATAATTTAGAAAAAAACTACTTGTTTTTTTTTTAAATTATACTATTTTACCTTTTTATTTTG
>CANQEN010000027.1 GCA_947595045.1 uncultured Bacilli bacterium
CCCCAATTGAGTATAGAACTCAATTAGGGTTTAAATAAATATCTTTTTATTGTCTACTTTTTATTGACAAGTTCAAATGAAAAGTATGTATCTATTTTTATAAAAATTGTTCTATATAAAGATGATTATTTTTCTTCTAAAGAATTATTTTTATTAATACCAATCATACCACCAGTGCTAGCTGTAATTAGTAAAATAATATAATAAATACTTACTGGTAAATGGAGTGAATTATATATTAAATAATTACTTAAAATCATAACAATTAAAATAATAATGCCTACTTTTAATCCTTCAAACCACCCTTTTTTAGTACTTTTTTTACCAATTAGAATACCACTTACTAAGAAAATAATAATTGGTATAATGATTTTACTAATATTAATTATTTTATCACCTATAATATTAAAATAACTTAAAAGAGTAATAAGTAGTAAAATGATTAAACCAATTAATATACTAATTCCAATAGAAGTTCCTATATTTTTTAAATATTTCATTTTCAATCACCTATTAAAGCATATTCTATCTCCAATTATTTATACATATAAACAAAGTAGATAGTGAAAAAATGGTGAAATTAATATCATATTATTTAAAAATAGTTAGATTTCTGCTATAATTATATCGGTGGTAATATGATATATTTAGACTATAGTGCAACTACACCAGTGAGTAGGGAAGTATTAGATAGTTTAGTAGCATCTTCTTTACAATATCCAGGCAATCCTAATTCTTTACATAAATTAGGAGTAGAAGCTAAAGAAATTATTGATGAAGCTACTAAACAGATTGCTGATTTATTACATGTTAAACCAAATGAGATTATTTATACTAGCGGATCTAGTGAGTCGAATAATTTAGCTATTAAGGGTATAGCACAAGTTTACCAAAATAGAGGTAAACATATTATAACTACTAGTTTAGAACATTCATCCATTTATGGACCAATTAATTATTTAGTAAATAGAGGTTTTGAAGTTAGTTTTGTTGATTTAAATGATGACGGTACTGTTAATTTAAATAGTTTGCAATCATTAATGAGAGATGATACTATTTTGGTATCAATTAGTGCTGTAAATAGTGAATTAGGTATTAAGCAACCTATTGATGAAATAGCTAATATAGTTTCTCTATATCCAAAGTGTTATTTTCATTCTGATATGACTCAGGCGATAGGGAAAACAAATGTATCATTAGATAAAATTGATTTAGCTAGTTTTTCTGCTCATAAATTTTTTGGAATTAAAGGTATTGGAGTATTAATAAAAAAGGATAAAATTAAATTAGAGCCTTTAATTCATGGTGGTAAGTCTACAACTATATATAGAAGTGGAACACCAGCGCTACCTCTTATTGTATCCCTATCTAAGGCATTGAGATTAGCGTTAACAGATTTAAATAATAATATTAAGATAGTAAATCAATATAATAAACAAATTAGAGAATATTTGTCCAAATATCCTAAGGTCACTATTAATAGTACAAGTGCATCTATTGGACAAATTTTAAATATTAGTGTATTAGGTGTAAAGCCTGAGACTTTATTACATGCTTTAGAAGAATATAATATTTATATATCTACTCAAAGTGCTTGTTCCAGTAATAACACTGAATCTAAAGCTGTTTTAGCTGTTACTGGTGATAAGGCAAGAGCTCAAAGTAGTATTAGAATTAGTTTATCACATGTAACGACCGAAACGGAATTAGATATTTTTTATAAAGCTTTTGATGAGTGTTATCATAAATTAACTAATTTAAAATAGGGGTGATTTATGAAAATTATTAGTGTTAGTGCCAGTTGGTGTAGTAGTTGTTTAATTATGAAGTCACGATTTAATAAATGTATTAAAAATCGTAATATTGAGTTAGAAGAATATGATTATGATTTTGATGAGGAAATTGTATCTAAATTAGAAATTGGTAATATTTTACCTGTTTATATTAGAATAGATAATAATACACGTTTAATTGGTGAACAAAAAGAAAGTGAAATTATAAAATTTTTAGAGGTGTGATATGAAAAAAAGTTGGATATGGTTAATAGCTTTCTTACTGTTATTACCAAATATAGTAATGGCAAAAGAGAGAGAGGATGTAACATTATATTTATTTCATAGTTCGACTTGTCCACATTGTAAAGCTGAAATAGCTTTTTTAAATGAAATACAAGATGAATATGAATATTTACATGTAGAGTTACATGAAGTAAATAAAGAAACTGATTTAGTAGATAAAGTAAGAAAAGAAATGGGAATTGATAATTCTTATGTACCACTTACGGTTATTGGTAGTGAAACATTAATTGGATTTAGTGATGATATTGAGAATCAAATAAAAGATGCACTAGATGCTTATAGCAAAAATGATCATTGTGATGTAGTTAGTTTAATTAAGCAAGGTAAAGATATTAAAAAATGTAATGAACAAAATAAATTAGTATATAGTGGAAGTAATTTAAGAACATTACCTATATTAGGTACAATTGATATTAAAGAAACGTCATTACCTTTAATATCAGTTATATTAGGATTAGTAGATGGATTTAATCCATGCGCTATGTGGGTATTAATTTTTTTAATTACTATGTTATTTGATATGAAAAATAGAAAAAAAATGTGGATATTAGGTTTAACTTTCTTAATATCTTCAGCCCTTATATATTTAAGTTTTATGTTAGCTTGGTTAGGAGTAATTAGTTCAGTTACTCAAAGTTGGTTTAGATATATAATTGCGTTAGTAGCGCTTATAGCTGGTATTATTAATTTAATATCATTTATAAAATCATTAAACAAAGATACTGGTTGTCAAGTAGTAAATAGTGATAAAAGAAAAAAATTGATGAATAAAATTAAGAAAATTACTCATGAAAAAAGTTTTATACTAGCTATGATTGGTATGGTTGTATTAGCCTTTTCTGTTAATTTAGTTGAATTAGCATGTTCAGCTGGCATACCAGTATTATTTACTCAAATATTAAGTATGAATCAATTACACATGATTCAATATATTTTATATTTTTCAATGTATATTTTATTCTTTTTAATAGATGATATTATTGTGTTTGCTATTGCTATGATAACTCTAAAAATTACTGGTATATCTAATAAATATACTAAGTATTCCCATTTAATTGGTGGTATAATAATGTTATTAATTGGTCTTATGATGATCTTTAAACCAGAATGGATTATGTTTAATTTTTGATGCAAGTGATTAAAGAGAAAACTTGCATTTTTTTATTTAATAAATCCCTAATTTTTTCTTTGTAATAATTTTCGTATATAGTTAGATAATAATATTAGGTGGTTAATGTGTCAAATAGAAAAAGAAAAAAAAACAATAAAAATAAAGTAGTAGATAAAATAGTTAATAATGGGTTAATTAGTTTGGCTATTATATTTATTATATATAGTATTATAGTGGTTTTATATAAACCGAATGATAAATTATGGTATGATGAATTTAATGACGAAGTAGTTAATAAGATGATCGAAATAGAAAATTTAGGAAATTATTTATATAGAAATATTAAATTAATTAATATGAATAATGTATTAGAAGAAAACATTAATACAGGTAATATTAATAATTCTTTAATGTTAGCACTCGGATTTATATATGCTAGTAATAATAATTTACTACATTCTGAAGAAATTATAACTTCTAATAATGATTTACAATATAAATATACTGGAGAATATTTAGTAGAAGATGAAATGATTAATTATGTTAATAGTATTGTTAAAACAGATACTTTGATTATGGAAGATGTTATATTAGATAATGGTATATTAAAATATAATGATATAAATAATACATTTGAGTATTGGATTAATCCCATAAAGAATAACATTGTTAAAACTTCTAAAATCTATACAACTTGTGATGATAAGTATTTATATATACATGAATTTGTATCATATTATAATAGTAACTTAATTGATAATCGTGGTAAAAATAATATTATTTATCCTAATAGTTATAGTAATAAGAATTATAACTTAGGTTTATATGTAAATGATGATAATATATCATATTTAATTGATAAAATTGACTTAGATGAATATATATATACTTTTATTAAAGATGGCAATAATTATTATTTAGATAAAATAGAATATTTTTAAGATATTATTGACTTAATAATTAATTATTGTTATATTTATATAGTAGGTGAGAATATGAAAAGAATGGGTATGTATGTGGCATTAATTATGATTTTAGGTATTTGTTATACAGGTACAGTTTTATTTTATAGTCCATATATTAAGAAGTCATATGTATATAATTATCCAGACACTAATTTAAGTGCTCAGGTTATTAATAATGGTATAAACAGTGATGAAAAACAAGCTATTGATGATTTTTTAAGACCATTAATATTAAGTCAACCTGATTTAAATAATAATAGTGATATAGATATATTAACTAATGTGATTAATTTAATTCGTTATAAGAAAGAATACCAATTAAATGGTAATATGCAAATTTATTCTATGGATTTAGTAGCAAAATATGCTTTAGAATATTTTAATAGGGCAAATTTTAATATTCATATGAGTAATAATAATTTTTATTATGATGCCAGTAAAAATGCCTTTATTAGTTATTATAATAATCAATCTAATATAAATATTAATAGTTATGAAATTAAGAGACAAAATGATAAAATAATAGCTGATTATGAAGTTAGCGATATATCAAATAATACATTTAATTATCATTTTGAATTATCTAATAGTAATAATAATTGGATTATTTTATCAACACAATAAAGAGTTCAACTCTTTTTTTGTTGAATTGGTTATTAAAATATGATAGAATAGTTGTATTATTTATGAAAGGAAGGATTAAAGTGAAAAATAATTATCCTATTAAATATGCTGTTATGCCAATTATAGAACAAGTTAGTTGGGTTCCAGGCTTACATGAATTGGAAAGAAATTATGATAAAGTAGGTTATATTGTTTCTAAATGTTATGTTTTAAATGAAACAAAAACATATAATCAAAACGGGACATTTAAGATTAGTTATGAAGTAGTATTCCCTTATAGATTTGATAATTTGAAAGAACGAATTGACCCAAAACTTAATAGTTCTAACAAAACAGACAAAATATTTGATACTTATGAAGATGCTAGAAGTGAAGTAAAAAGAAAAAATGAGGAAATTATTAGAAACGCATCAAAAAATATAAGTTGGGATTATAATAGCTTTAAAAAGTTTGAAAAAATACAAATAGAGAAATTTAATAATTTAAAAAAATTAGAAGCAAAAATCATGGAAAAAACAGAAGATCTTATTATAGGAGTAGCTACTAAAAAGCAAAATATAATTATTGTAAAAGATGATAAGTTTATACTTAAAAATGAATCTTTATATGATTTTATGAAATTTGAATCTTCTTATGCTTTTAGTGCTTATCATATATCCCAAGATGTATATGATGAGCTATGTTATAAAATTAAGAATAATATGATAATTGATGAAGGAAATATTAGAAGGTATAAATTATTAGTAAATGATTTAGATAATCAAGTTATTCAAATAATAATGGATATTCATAATCATGATAGTGGTGTATTCTATATAAAAAATGAATATATGTGTTATGATGAAAATATGATGAGTTTAAAAGATACGCAAAGTGATATTAGGGTATACACTATTGAAGATTATACGGATGTGATTATGTCTTTTATAGGTAAACTTGATTACAATTTTGATATGGAAAAAAATCCAGTTATTAGAAAAGTAATATCACAAAAAATGATTAAATAATATTAGCAATATTAAATAAATATATAAAATTTATGATTATAACAATAAAATAATTAGTAAAAAAGATTTTTTAGAAGTTATGTCTTATTTAATTTTGATAATTCCAATACATATAGTTAAAATAAGATTATGGTAATTGATTGTTAGGAGAAAACTATGGAAAAAGCAGAAGAATATGCGAAAAGTTGGAATGCAAGTTGGTGGGAAGCAGTTATCAAATGTTAATTGCTTGCTATTACATACAATCAGTAAAAAAATATATGATGAAATGTATTTCTATTTATTTAATAAAGAAGGAACAAGTGATAGTCAGCATAAAGAAAAACTTGAAAATCTTTTACAAGGGGTATTAGTTAAAAGAAGCATAAGTTTATCTAGTTATTTAGATTTCTTACAAACTCAAATATAAAATAGTGATAGTAATAATTGAGTCAGTACCAAGTGCTACTCATGAACAAAGATTTAAGATTTTGAATTTGATTAAAAAATATATAAAAAAATAAAGATGATTTAAAACATTTTAATGCTTAAAATCATCTTTTTCTATTGCATGATTTTCATATAATTTTTTATAAACCTTTTTATACTTATTATTTTTATTATACAGATTTTATTCATTAAAAATTTAATAAGATTATATAATGTATTTTTAAAATGATTAAGTTTATTTGAACAAGTTATTTTAATATTTTCTTCTTTTTTTATTATTCCTTTTTAAATTTAATGTTTTTTGTTTCTGTTTTTCTTGTTTCAATTGTTTTTTTAAGGCTTCTTCATTTAATGGTTTTAAAGCAACATTAATTTTCTTATAAATAGATATAAGAGCATTTTTTTGTTTTTCATCTGGTCTATTTGGAATACTTTCAAGATTTTCATATTCACTTGTGTATACACCAATTGTTTGTGGGACAGATAGAGTTCCTTTTTTAGATAGAGTTTGGATTTCAAATATTCTAAAATTGTTTTGCTTATATTTTTTAGGAAAAACAATAGCACATAATGTTCTGCCTTGATAAACATTTTCAACTCTAATACCATCTTTGCTTTCAACAATTTTTATTCCCTCTGGAATTCAATTTATTAATCCATTATTTCTATAATTTAAATAACTTGTAATCGAATATCTTATGCTATCAAATAATCTTATAGATGAAAGTTCAGCTTCCTTAATTGCTTTTTTATTTTCATAAGCATTTACATAATCTTGATCTAATTCTTCTGCTGTTTTAAAATTTAAATCGCTTATTGCAGGCTTACCCATTTGTATTAAAGCTTGATTGTAAAAATTTACTGATGCCTCTATAATACCTTTTGTTTTGGAATATTTACTTTGCAAATATTTTATCACATATTCATTATTTGCTTCAACTTCAATTAGTTGTCTTAAAACTCTAATTTTCTTGCTATGATATTCATAATTTGGAGCATAGTTTCCTCCAAATACATATCCTAATTTAATACCATTCGCTAAATCACTATCAACAATCATATGAGAGTCATTATCATGGGCTACAAAAAGAGTTAATTCTCTTCCTGTATCTTTACATTGCTCTGTACTTTCACGATTCATACTTAAAATATTACCTGAATATCCTTCAGTTACAATAATAATATCATATTTACCAAGATTGCTTTTAACATATTTGCCTAAACTAAGATTATTATCTTCTATAAAATTGATATTTAATCCTAACTCAGTGGCAATTCTATTAGTATACTCGTCATCTTTCATATAATAATCTAAACATAATATTTTTAAATCGGATTTTTTTGTTGGTAAAGGTAATCTGTTTGGATTAATGTAATCTTGAATTGGTATAAATTTTTTATCTTTTAATCCTACTTTTTCTAATGTATGGTTAATTAATGCATTTTCTACAATTCTATCAAAAAAATCTGTATATGTTCGTTCATCTATTTCCCAGCTTCTATGATTAATACTATCATTCAAATAAGTTATTAATTCTATATGATCAGGATAATCATATCTATTTAAAGAAGGATTTAATATATGTTTTTGCTCTCTTAGCTCATTAAATTTTCTATCTAACTCAACATTCTTATTAAGACAACAATGTTGAACATTTTGATTTCCTTTTAAAATAATATGATATTTTTCTAATTCTTCTGGATGTTTAGTAAAATATTGGTCTGCTCTGATAATAGATTTAAAATAATCTATATTTTTAAATCCATATTTTACAAGTTCATCATAATCATCTTGAATATCTGATATTAATAATATATTAGCCGTGTTTAATACTTTATCTTTATTTTCTGATAATGCTTTTTCTTTTTCTTGTTTAAATGCTTCAATTTCAAAACTACTAAAATAATTATTAACTGTATTTCCTGCTACTTCTAATAATTTATCTTTTAAAGTACGATTTTCTTCTTCAATGAAATCATCTAATGATATACCATCTTTTAATTTAATTGTTCCATTCTTAAATGATTTGATATATTTACTTAAATGATCAAGATAATAACTCCAAACTTCTATATTTAATTTTTCTTTTAAATCTATAATTAATAGACTAACATCAACATTATCAATTGATTCAAATTTTAATAATGCTCCTGCAATTATTTGTTCATAATTTATTTTTTCTTTTTTATTTTCTTGCATAAAGACAACCTCCATTGTTTAGTTAAATATTATAACATATTTTTTTTAAATTTCAAACAAATACTGTTCACAATGATCACTTTTATCTCTATTTTCATTGTTTTGAATAATCTAAATGCTATTGTCATGTAGTATATATTAATTAGATTTGTTTTGTAGATTATCTGCTTTGCATTTTACTTATTAAGTCGTTTTCTGATTTTGACTCTAAGTTCGAGTTTAATATCAATCTGATGTGACAAATGGACACGCTTACAACTTTTTAATCCATTAATCAATTTTTTATAATTTTAGATATTCATTTTCAAATTAATCTTATAATGTAGCAATATCAATATATTTTCCAATATCGCAATGATTATAAAAATCTTGGGCTGAAATATGATACTTTGGTCTTTTATATTCATGGATTACTAAGTTTTCAATGTTATATTGATTATTTAATTCATGTTTGATAAATTTATCTTTAACATTTAATAATAAATCTTTTTCTGTATTATATTCATGAATCCCTCTAAATCTTTTCCATGAATGTTCAAACCAATAATGTTTACCATTCTTTTCATAAGTTAAAAATGTATGAGTCGGATATTTATCACTATCATAATGGACTATAAAATAAGTTTTTATATTCCAATCATTTGCTCTAAAATAATATCTTTCAAGTTCCACTTGATCCCAACATATACCAATTTTATTTGCTATGGTTTCATTTGGAGACTGTAATATATAACTATTTGAAAACGATTCATCAATAAGACTATGTTTATTATTATCTTTATCTATCCAACCATATTCTATATCTTTCATTAAATTCATAACTTCCAATTCATTATTATAATTCCAAATATTAAGTTGCCCTTTGGCTTTTATTGGTGTTTTTAATGGTATTATGTTATCTAACATCCAAGCATATCGTCCTTCTTCATATACACCACAAATATATTCTTGATAATTATTCTTTTTCATATTTTTTACATATTCTTCAGACATATAAATACAATCCATTAAATTGCATTTACAAATAATATTTCCAAAATTTAATGATATATTATCTACTAATTTCATCAATTCATTATTGTCTTTCCATTCTTTTGGAATTTTAGTAGCACTAGCATGAATATATAATTCGCCTCTGTAATCCGTTTTCCAACTTCTGGTTTCAATTAATTTTTTATTTTCTTTTATTAAGGTCGCATATGGTTCGATTAAGCTTAAAACTTTCATTTTTGAATCACTCCTAAAAATATGGTAGAACTGTTTTTACAAATCTTATAAAATTCTTTTATTTCTTATTGTTATCAAGTACATTTTTCTTTTTTTTAAGTTTTGTTTCTGATAATTTTTTATCAATTAATTTTAATTTATATGATGGGACTATTTTTCTTTTATTTTCAATAGCCTTTCTTATTCAGCCATATAATCTTTTATTTCGTTTAATTTTTCTTCAGCAAGTTCAATACCACCTTTGAAATTTATTGCTCCAGGCCAATCATTATCCTTCCATTCCATATCGAATAAACTTACATCTTTGTCATATCTAGGGAATGCATGATAATGAACAAAATAATCTTTCATCATCATTATAAGATAATTAAATTTTATTGCACCAAATTTCTTAGTACATACATTTTCATACCATTTAATAACTTTAGGAAATTCTGCTCCTTCTTCTGGAAGCATATCAGCAACAGATGGCGTTTCTCTTTTTAGAAGGATTACAGCATCTCCTAATGTTGTTTGTTTTCCCCTAATACAAACTATCCAATATTTAAATTCTTTAATGCACCTTGTTTCTGGTTTGAATTTACTCATAAAATCTAAATTACTCATAACTAGCCTCCTCATTATATAACCTATATTGTTCTTTTGACTATGTTGGAAAACATAAACATACAATTATAAGATTAAAATTACCATTACAATAATAATACTCTTTAAAAAAATTATCTCCTTTTTGTATTTATATTTTTTAAAATTAAATCACAAGGCATATTAATTTGTCTGACAATATGCAAGTGCGTTTTCAAAATTGAAAAATATACCAATTCATCTATAAAAAATTGTAACATAAATTGAAACATTTTAAAACTCGAGCTATAAAAGTTCGAGTTTGGTATTAATCTGGTGCCGAATGACTGAATTGAACAGTCCTTTGATACTTACCATGCATCTGTTCTACCACTAAACTAAATCGGCATGGTGCCGGATGTAGGAATCGAACCTACAGCTAATCATTACGAGTGACTTGTTTTACCATTAAACTAAACCGGCAACTAAATTAATTCTAACATAAAATGAATTATTTGTTAATGCTTTTTATGCTTTTTAATTGTTGTAACTTATATTTTTTGTTAAAATCCATAAAAAAATATATATGAAAATAACCAATCCGTAAAAATGATATTATATATGTATCATTAATTAAAATTAAAAAAAGTATGGACATGATGTATATAATTATGGAATGTTTGATAATAGTGATAAACTACTAACTTATGTGTAAGTTGAGTTATTAGTCTCTACATTAAATAGTAAAGCATCTGATTTTTCTATAACAAGATGTGGTACAGATGAAGGAGTTATGCTAGTACTGAATAATTTTTCAAATGTATTATTTGGTCATATTACTAATCATAGATAAATGATTGAAATATTGTATAAATTGATATAAATTTTTTACAGGACATTATCAACCGACAAATATTTAAAACATATTTTTTTCAATTAGCTAAAGGATATAATATAAATAATTATATTTATAAAATAATTTATAATAAATAGGTATAAAATTTTAATAAAATACAAATACTAATAATGAGAATATAATGAATTTGCTAGTTTTATAAAAATATGATACAATATTTATGCGCTAAGGAAATATTATGTATTGTTAGGAGAATGAATTTGCAAAAATTATTTAAAGATAATAATATTAAATTGGCAGTTATTGGTTTTATTTTATTTGTAGAACTAAGTATGTTTATATCATTTAAAAGAGATTTAAGGACAAATAATAATAGTAATAACAGTGTTATAACATCTTTTCAAACTGTAATACGTGAAAAAGCTAATAATAGTTGGAATAATGCTCAAAATGAAATAGCATTGTCCAATGAAGACAGCGAAGAAATAAATGAACAACCTGATATTGCACAAGTTAGCGCTACTCCTGTCGAAGTTATACCTATAGTAGAACAAGATGTAGTTGGTACTGTTACAAATTTAGAACTTGCCAATCAAATTGTGACATATGCTAAACAATTTAATGGAAATCCATATGTCTATGGGGGGACGAGTTTAACTAATGGAATTGATTGTTCTGGCTTTGTACAAGCTATATTTAGTAATTTCGGTATTAGTTTACCTAGATCTGCTCCAGAACAAGGTAATATAGGTAATTATGTATCTATAGAAAATATTCAAATAGGTGATGTAATTTTATATGGATATGATGGCTCAATAGGTCATGCAGCTATATACATTGGAGATGGATTGATTATTCATGCCATGAATCCAGAACATGGAATTACTATTTCTAACTATCAATTTATGCCTATTATAACTATTAGAAGAGTTTTATAAAAGTGATATATTCACTTTTTTTATTAGAAATGTTTTAATTGATTTATTTAGTAATATATATATAATTAGGTTGCAGATAATATATATTGTATGATATACTTATAACATAAGGTAGGAGTGGTATAGTGCTAGAAGATCAATTAAAATTAATTGTAATGCCTAATTGTGAAAGTTTTGGACAGTTAGTTGAGAAACGTATTCAGGAAATTCGTAATAATGATAATAAGTATATTGTTAACATAGAATTGCCAAGATTTAATAATAGCGAGGGAAAAGCAGTAATAAAAGGTTCAATTCGTGGAAAAGATGTATTTGTATTAACAGATATTGCTAATTATAGTTTGCAGTATAAAGCATATGGACAATTGTTTAATACTAGTTATGATGATCATTTTATGGATATAATGAGAATTATATCTGCTACAGGTTCAGATGCTGATAAATTGAGATTAGTTATGCCTCTTTTATATGGCTCTAGACAGCATCGGAGAAAGGGAAGAGAGTCACTAGATTGTGCCTTTGCCTTAAGAATGCTAGAACCATTTGTGTCTAATATATTAACGTATGATGTTCATGATCCAAATATTCAAAATGCATTAATTCACAGTAGTTTTGATAATATTTATCCTACACATACAATATTAGATCAATTTATTGATAATGAGGATATAGATTTTAATAATTTGTTAGTAGTCTCTCCAGATGCCGGAGCTATCGATAGAGCTAGATTTCATGCTGACATGTTAGGTGTTGATGTTGGAATTTATCATAAACGTAGAGATTATTCAAAAATAGTTGATGGTCAAAATAAGGTAGTTGCTCATGAATACCTAGGTGTAAACCCTGATGGCAAAAATATTATTATAACTGATGATATGATTGCTTCTGGGGATTCAGTAATTGAAGTGGCCGAAGAAATGAAAAAAAGAGGAGCTAATCATATTTATATTATTACAACTTTTGCTTTATTTAGCAAGGGTGATGCAAGTATTGATTTATTTAATAAAAAATATCATGAAGGTTATTTTGATAAAATATATACTACTAATGTTTCTTATATTCCTCCTAAAGCGGCTAATAAAGAGTGGATAAAAATAGTGGATTGTTCTTATCAATTAGCTCATATTATTAATGCGATTGATTTAAATCATTCAATAGGTAAATTTTTAAATGGTAAAGAAAAAACATTGGCTAAAGTAAGAGAGAAGAAAAATAGCAATAATTAATATTTCAAAATATAGGTAATTGTGATATACTGAATATAGCGAAGGAGAATTAGAACATGAAGAGAGTAATTGTTATGATAATTATATGTTTATTTTTAATAGGATGTGATAATAATGTTAAAAATAAACAAAATATAAGTATAGATAATGATTCAAATAATAAGGTATCACAAGTTACAATTTATTTATTTCATTGGAATCAATGTATTCATTGTCAAGAAGAAAAAGAATGGTTAGAACAAATGGATAATAAATATGATTATTTAAATGTAAATTATTATGAAGTAACTGAGTTTGAAGATTTTGTATCTCAAATTAGATCAAAATTAGGGATTGAAGATGATTATGTTCCTTTAACTGTTATTGGTGATCAATATTTCGTTGGATTTTCTGGCAGTACTAAAACTAAGATTAATAAATTAATAGATTCATATAAAGGTAAGGAATATTGTGATATAATTAATTATATTGAAAATAATAAAGATGTGGATGAATGTCATAAAATAAATGAGCAGTTTAACTAAAATTGCTTTTTTTATTATAATAGTTAAAAAAGTAATTAAAACTATTGTCAAACTCTAGTAAATATGATATATTTATATTGTTCCAAATTATGGCGAGATAGCTCAGTTGGCTAGAGCATTGCGTTCATACCGCAAGGGTCGTGAGTTCGAATCTCTCTCTCGCTACCAAATTGATATTGAACTCGGGCTTATGTAGTTCGAGTTTTAAATTGTTTTGATTTATGATAAAATATTTATTAGATTTTAAATTGATATTTGTCAATAGATAACATACTTCTATATTGTCAAAGACAATATACAATACAATAAAATAAAAAGAAGGTAAATTATGGATATAAACGAATTAAATAATTTAATACAAATTGAAAAAATAAATGGCAATATTTCAGTAAAACAAATAAGTGATGGACATCATACGTTTGAAGACTTATATAAAAACAGATTGATTTTATTTTGTGTTTTATGTAATAGTAATCCTAATATATCTTGGAAATCAAAAAAACATTTTGATGAAGAAAATGACCCAATGTTTAATGGAGATTTTATTGCTGGAATTAATACACCAGAAGGAATTGCAACTTACCACTTTAAATTAGAATTTTGGAATTTATTTCAAATTCCAGAAATTGAAAAAGCACCAAGATATGATAATTATGATAATGCTACTGTTTTGAAAAGAATTTATTCTTTATCAAAAAAAATATAAATAAAAGTTGTCGTACGCCTTCCTTTAGGGTACCAAATTGATGTTGAACTCGAGCTAAATAAATAGCTCGAGTTTTAAAATTAACATATTCATACTAATTTATTTATTTAATAACTAGTTACTTATAAAAAAATAAAGTTAAATTAAAGGATCAAATTCAAAAACTTAGTTGGCTATATTATGTATTTTACATAATTACAATTATTATTTATAATTTCTTTTAAAATTATAATATTTATGTTATTATAGTCATAGTAGAAAAGGAGTGTTAAAAAATGAATGGGAAATGGTATTCACTCACTCATGATGATATCTTTAAACAATTAGATTCAAATGAACAAGGTATTACAGAGGAAGAAGTAAAAAATAGGATAAATAAATATGGATTGAATGAATTACCTAAAAAGAAAATTGATACTTTTTGGCAAATAATGATTAAACAAGTTATTGATCCTATTATAATTTTACTAATTATTACAGTTATTTTTTCTTTTATAATTGGCGAAATTATTGATGGTTGTGCAATTATTTTTATTATATTGGTTGATTTATTAATGGGTACTTTTCAGGAATGGAAAGCTCAAAAGAATGCTTTAAATTTAAGTAGTTTAATTCATAATAAAGTTAAAGTGTTACGTAATGGGAAAAGTTATGAAATTGATTCAGACTATTTGGTGATAGGTGACATTGTTTATCTAGAATCTGGAGATAAAGTAAGTGCTGATATTCGCCTTTTAGAAGTTAATAATTTACAAGTAGATGAATCAGTATTAACTGGAGAAAGTTTAAATATATATAAAAGTGCTGATATTTTACCCATTGATACGATATTAGCTGAGCGAAAGAATATGGTATATGCAGGAACTACTGTTGTAACAGGTCGTGGACAAGGAATAGTAGTAGCTACTGGTAAACATACTGAAATAGGTAAAATTGCGAATGAAGTTATTAATACTAAAGAAGAAAAAACACCTTTAACAATTAGAATGGAGAAATTTTCTAAGCAAATTAGTATTCTAATTATTATAATAGCTATTTTTATTTCAATAATTCTTTTTATGAAAAATGTGCCAGGTAAAGAAATTTTCTTATCCGTAATTGCTTTATCTGTTTCAGCTATGCCTGAAGGTTTACCTTTAGCACTTACTATGGCCTTAACTATTGGTTCTAATAAAATGTCTAAAAAAAATGTTATTGTAAAAAAATTAAATTCTGTTGAAAGTCTAGGGAGTTGTACTGTAATTGCTACTGATAAAACAGGCACTTTAACTGTAAATGAACAAACAGCTAAAAAAATATTATTACCTAATGATATATCTTTTGACATAGATGGTGTTGGATATAATAATGATGGTGGAATTATCACTAATATTGATAAAATTGATAAAGCTATACATATAGCTCAATTAGGTGCATTAAATAATGAAGCTAATTTTAAAAAAACAGCTG
>CANQEN010000028.1 GCA_947595045.1 uncultured Bacilli bacterium
ATATAGTAATAATATAGAATGGGAAAGTGATAATTGTAATACAGTCTTAGGTAGTTGGAATACATCAACTAATTGTAAAACTAATGATTGGTTATATAAACTTGATACACAATAGACAATGTCATCTAGTTCGGTTTATACTAGCCAAATATGGCTTGTCTATAATGATGGTAAGGTGTATGGTGATCCTTCGTCTGCTGCTATGGTTGTTTACCCAGTCGTAAATTTAAAGCCAAGTGTAAAAATAACAGGTGGAACAAGCATTTTTGACTGATAAATATCAACTTCAATAAAAAAATATTGGCTACTGACAGTTTTATAAATCCAATGTTTATAGAAATATGTGAAGTAAAAAAACATCTAGTAAGGTATTAAAATGAGAAAATTTCAGCATGAAAAAAAGAATTTCTCATTTTTATTTTTGAATCCCAAATTTTCAAATCATATAGTTTAAGAGATATAGGTATTCTAATGTAAGTAAAAGAGCTAGGAGATTTAAATAAAGATAATTCTTCTTAACTTAAGATAGTCTTTACTTCATATTTGTGTTAAAATAATAATAGGTGATGATAGATGAAACCATTGGTATTATGTATTATGGATGGTGTAGGTTATAGAAAAGAAAAACATGGTAATGCTGTATTACAGGCTAATACACCCAATTTAGATTACCTAATAAAAGAATATCCACATTCATTACTAGAAGCAAGTGGTACTTTAGTAGGGCTACCTGATGGACAAATGGGAAATAGTGAAGTAGGGCATATGAATATAGGTGCTGGAAGAATTATTTATCAACCATTAGAGTTAATAAATAATAGTATTAAAGATAAAACTTTTTTTAATAATGAAGAAATATTAAAACTATTTAATCATGTAAAAACTAATCATTCTAAATTACATATAATGGGATTGATTAGTGATGGTGGTGTACATTCGCATATAAATCATTTAATGGCTTTATTAGATATGTGCAAACAAAATAAGATAGAAAAAATTTATTTACATCTTTGTACTGATGGTAGAGATGTAGATCCAAAGAGTGCTTATACTTATATATCTAAAGTAGAAGACAAATTAAAAAAAATTAATGGTTCAATAGCTACTATTGGAGGACGTTATTATACAATGGATAGAGATAATAATTATGATAGATTAAAAAAAGGATATGATGCTATTGTACGAGGAATAGGTCCTAAGAATGATTCCATTAAAAAATTTTTGGAAGAAAGTTATGATAAAAATATAACAGATGAATTTTTAATACCAACTATTTTTGATTCTAATGGTAAATTAGAGGAAAATGATGCTATTATAACATTTAATTATCGTAAAGATAGATTACGTGAGTTTTTTACAGCTATAACTAATCCTGATTTTAATGATATTGATGTAGTTCACTTTAATAATGTTAAAGCTTTAACTATGTTACCTGTAGTAGCATCTGTTAAAGCACCACATGCCTTTGATGATGTTAATCCTAAAAATATTTTAGGTGAATATTTAGCTGATTGTGGTTTAAAACAATTAAGGATAGCTGAAACAGAAAAATATGCACATGTGACCTTCTTCTTTGATGGTGGCAAAGAAGTCGATTATGAGGGGGAAGATAAAATATTAATTCCATCACCTAAAGTAGCTACTTATGATTTGCAACCAGAAATGAGTGCATATAAAATTACTGATCAATTATTATCTGTTATTGATAAATATGATGTAGTTATATTAAATTATGCGAATGGGGATATGGTAGGACATACAGGTGTTTTTGATGCTACCATTAAAGCTGTAGAAGTAGTAGATGAATGTATTGGTAAATTATATAAAAAAATACAAGAATTAAATGGAATCCTTATAGTTACAGCTGATCATGGTAATAGTGATTATATGTTAGATGATAATAATAGAGTAATAACTAGTCATTCAGTTAGTCCAGTACCTTTTATTGTTACAAAGCATGATATAAATTTAGTTAATGGTAAATTAGGAGATATAGCGCCTACTATGTTAAAGTTATTAAATTTAGAGATACCTACTGAAATGACAGGAAAGGTTTTAATTACTGAATAATGTATACTTTTCATTATAATTTACAGGAATGTTTACAAGAATATTTACATTTAATTAATAGATATAATATATTTCCTTTTATTGTAGTATCTATATTAGTATTAGGTATATTAATTATTATTAATAGGGATAATCGTAAGGCTGATATAATATTTACAATAATAAATTTAATTTTAATTATCATGTTAATCTTTATATATGGTAAAGATACTATTACCAATTTAGATACTTTCGTTAAAGGTAATATATCACATAATATGTATTTTTATTTTTTTAATACTTTTATCAGTATCATTTTATGTGATCGTTTTTTAACTACTTCTAGAACTGATAATAGTATTAAAATATCTATTACAATATGGTATGTATTGTTAATAATTAATTGGTTATTTACTTTATATATTGCTCATAGCATTAGTTTTCATTCTATATTAATTATTGGTAATATTTATCCTATGGTTTTAATAGGAAATATTATAAGTATTTTATTATATATATTTATTATAATATATTGCATAGTAAATATTTTATATAAATATTATAATCATAAAAAGCATTTATTAAGTTGATAAAAGTAAGCTATAGGAGTCTTTTAAATTAGTTTTAAAATATAAATTTTCTTTAAAAATAAATAGCAAAATCCGTAAGGCTCTTGGCTATTTTTAGTTTTATACATAAATTAAAAAAGGTGGAAAAAACAACTTTTTAATTTATAGTAAAGGTATTAGATATATATAACTTAGAAAAAATGAATGAAGAGATATAAAATCGTTAACTACAATTAAAATGTTGATGAATTTTCAGTGGTAGACCAAGTATAAATTAAATGGAAATAAAAAATATAATAAAAAGATAAATTATAGTAATTTAAGGGGATTATGCCCAAAAACATTTGACGATAGTTAAGAAAAGTAGTATTATAAATACAATTATTTAGGAGGTAATATGGTTAATTTAAGTAATAAAAAGTTTATATCTGATATATATTCATTAATTTTACCAATTATTAATAATTTATATGATAAATATAGTTTTGCCTTTTTTGAACAAAATGAATATCAAAGTATAGTATTATCAGTACTAGATATTGTAGATCCAAATATTCAAGAATTGACAAAACAATTTAGTAATCAATTGGAACAAAGTATTAAAGATAATATTAAATATAAATTGTTAAATCCAAATCAAACGATTTTAATTATTTCTAAATATATAGAGAAGATGCATCCAAATTATTATAATAAAACTAAAGTAGAGCAATTAAATTATTTAGTTAATTTTTTATCAAAAATAAATTTTGAAGATTCTATTGATGAATATATTAAGTTAATAAATATTAATAGCATATTAAATAATTTAATTAAAGAAATTATAGGTGTAAATTTAAAAAGTATAATTCATGACGAAATTTGTAAATTATCTAAAAGCGATAATTGTACTATGTTAATAACGGCATATTGTATAATTAATGATATTGATATAATTGATAATAATACAGAAAGATTAGAAGATTTAGAAGATATTATTACTGATATTTCATATACTACAGATAGTGTTCAGTTTTATCTTAGACAACTTGATAGACCATTGTTAACAAAAGAACAAGAACAGAAATTATTTTATCAAGTTTTAAATGGAAATCTAAAAGCTCGTGATATTTTAATCGAAAATAATTTACAACTAGTTGTAAAGTGTGCTAAAAAAAGAGTGGGTATAGGTATAGATTTATTAGATTTAATTCAAGAAGGAAATTTGGGTTTAATGAAAGCTGTTGATAGATTTGATGTTACTAAAGGGTATAAATTTTCAACTTATGCAACTTGGTGGATAAGGCAATCTATAGATATTGCTATTTATAATAAATTTTATACAATTAGAATACCTGTTAGCGCAAGACGAAATATTCAAAATTTAAATAATGTTGCAAATCAATTACAAATAGAGCTGGGTAGAGTACCTACTGAAGAAGAGTTAGCTATAAAAATGAATACTAGTGTAGATAATATAAAAAAATTGTATGGGCTTAGCCAATATTTATTGCCAATTAGTATTAATTCACCAGTAAAACATAAAGAGACAGAGGGCGAATTAGGTGATTTTATTCTAGATCAAGAAGAATCAGTAGAAGATAAAGCGTTGAAAGCTGATTATAATGATATAGTTACAAAATTAAAAAAATGTAATCTGAATGATAAAGAAATATTTGTATTAACTTTAAGATTAGGCTTAAATGGTGATGATCCTAAAACATTACAAGAAATAGGTCATTATTGGGGTGTTACAAGAGAACGGATTAGACAAATAGAGGTAAAAGCTTTACAAAAATTACGAAAACCCCATAATGCTAAATATTTCTTTTATGATACTTTAATTGGAAATAATGAATTAAATTATCAAAATATTAGAAAATTAAAAAAAGTAGATATAAATAAATATAGTAATGCTACCAATATTTATGATTATTTTAGTGAATATAGTAAAGAAGATATTGATATTGTACTTAATACTTTAACATCAGGAGAAATAAAACTAATTGAGTTAAATTATAATAAAGAATCAAAATTAATAAATACTCAGGAATATTCATTTTACATATTAATACAGAAAATAAAAAAGCGTTTAAACAATTTAATCAAAGAAAAAGCAAAAGGAAAAATAAAATAGTTTTATAAATTACAGTCTTAGCATTTTATTACAAAACTAATTAAAAGAAATAGATTATACACTGAATATATATTAGAATGAGATATTTAACTTATTTCATTCTTTTATTTTGAGATAGAGAGATTTTTTAATTCTTTTTTGATATAATTATTTTAGGAGATGATTAGGATGAAGAAAACAATAACAGTAGATGGTAATGAAGCATGTAGTAATACAGCTTATATGTTTACTGAGGTGGCTGGAATATATCCAATAACACCATCTAGTCCGATGGCTGAGCATTTAGATGAATGGAGTCATGATCGAATTAATTTATTTAATGATAAAGTTCAAGTAGTTGAGATGCAAAGTGAAGCTGGAGCAGCTGGTATGATACATGGAGCTTTGCAAGCTGGAACTTTGACCACTACTTTCACAGCTAGTCAGGGATTATTGTTAATGATTCCTAATATGTATAAGATAGCAGGAGAGATGTTACCAGGGGTTATGCATGTAGCTGCTCGTAGTTTATCTACTCATGCTTTAAGTATTTTTGGTGACCATCAAGATATTTATGCGACTAGAAGTACAGGTTGGGCTATGTTAGCATCTTCTTCAGTTCAAGATACAGCATATTTAAGTGCAGTAGCTCATCTATCAGCTATTAAGGCTAGTCTACCTTTTATGCACTTTTTTGATGGATTTAGAACTAGTCATGAAATTCAAAAAATAGAAGTATTACAAGCTACTGATTATGCTGATATGTTAGATAAAGAAGCTTTAGAACGATTTAGAAATAGAGCTTTAAATCCATTAAATCCTAATACTCGTGGTACAGCTCAAAATGATGATATCTATTTTACAGAGACAGAATCACGTAATCAGTATTATAATCAATTACCAGATATTGTTAATGAATATATGCAACAAATTAATAAAAAAGCAGGGACTAAATATCATCCTTTTAATTATTATGGTAGTAAGGTGGCTACTAAGATTATTGTAGCTATGGGTTCTGTTTGTGAGACTATTAAAGAAACTATTGATACTATAAAAGGAGATATTGGCTTAGTTGAAGTACATTTATATAGACCATTTAGTACTAAATATTTATTAAAAGTAATACCTAAAACAGTAAAAAAGATAGCTGTATTAGATAGAACTAAGGAAGCTGGTAGTAATGGAGAACCATTATATTTAGATATTGTATCGGCTCTTAAAGATTATAATGTAAAAATAGTAGGTGGTAGATATGGATTATCTAGTCGTAATACTACACCAGAAGATATAAATGCTGTATATCAAATGTTAGATAAGCCTAAAAATAATTTTACAATTGGTATTGTTGATGATATTACTAATCTAAGTTTAGAACCTATACCTCTTGATATAAAAAGAAGTACTGAATTTTTATTCTATGGTTATGGTAGTGATGGAATGGTTAGTGCTTCTAAATCAATTATGAAGATTATTGGTAATAATACTGATCGTTATGTTCAAGGCTATTTTGAATATGATTCTAAAAAAAGTGGTGGGGTTACTGTTAGCCATTTAAGGTTTAGTAATAAACCAATTAGAGCTACTTATTATGTAGAATATCCTAAGTTATTGGTAGTTACAGTAGATAGATATTTTAAACAATTTGAGTTAGTACATGATATGGCTGATAGAGGTATATTACTTATTAATACTAATAAAAGTGATGATGAACTACTGAGTTTAATGACTGGAAAATTTAAAAACTTATTATTAAAAAAGCATATTACTGTTTATAAAATAGATGCTGATAAGATAGCTAAAGATAATGGATTAAATAATAAAATTAGTATGATTATGGAAAGTACTATTTTATATTTAACTAAGTTAATGGATTATGATGAGGCTATTGATGCTTTAAAGAAAAGTATTAAAGATAAATTTTTTAAAAAAGGAAATGACATAATTAATGCCAATATTAGAGCTATATTAGAAGTGAAAAAGGCACTTAATAAAGTTAATATTCCTAAGAGAGAGTATGAGGAAGAAATAGAGGTAGTAGATGGAATATTTAATATGATAGGTAAAAGACAGGGTTATGAGTTACCTACCTCTGCTTTTATAGGAAAAGAAAATGGTACTTTTGATGGCAATACTAGTTGTTTAGAAAAAAGAATTATTAGTTCTAAAGTACCTAGATGGATTAAAGAGAATTGTATTAATTGTAATCAATGTTCCTTAGTATGCCCTCATGGGGTTATTAGACCATATTTATTAGATCAAAAGGAATATGATAAAGCTCCTAGTTATATTCGCTCTAGAGCTATGAAAGCAATAGGGATGGATAATTATTACTTTATTATTGGTATTAGTGTATCTGATTGTACTGGTTGTGGGGTTTGTATTAAAACATGTCCAGGGTTAAAAAATAAAAAGGCTTTAGTTATGGATGATATTAATTATAATGAACAAGAAGTATTTAACTATTTAGAGAAAAATGTAACTAAAAAAGATATAAATAAATTTACTATTAAAGGTAGTCAATTTATAAAACCTAAATTTGAATTTTCAGGAGCATGTGCTGGATGTGGTGAAACAGCATATATTAAATTATTAACTCAATTATTTGGTAATCATTTAATTATTAGTAATGCTACTGGTTGTTCTTCTATTTATGGGGCTAGCGTTCCATCTATGCCATATGCTGTTCCATGGGCTAGTAGTTTATTTGAGGATAATGCTGAATATGGATTTGGTATGGTTATAGCTAATAAGACTATTAAAAATAGAATTGCTAAAATTATGGCTAGTAATATGGATAATGAAAATAGTTCTTTATTTAAAGAGTGGTTAGATAATTCTAATAATTATGATGTAACTAAGAAAGTATACGATAATTTAACTGATAATCTACCAGATGAGTTAAAAGCTATTAAAGATTATATAATTCATCGTAGTATTTGGTGTATTGGAGGAGATGGTTGGGCTTATGATATTGGATTTAGTGGTATTGATCATGTTCTAGCTAGTAATGAAAATATTAATATATTAGTATTAGATAGTCAAGTCTATTCTAATACAGGGGGTCAATCATCTAAAGCTAGTCCAAAGGGATCAATTGCTTCATTTACAGCTCAAGGAAAGTTAAATGATAAAAAGGATTTAGCTCGTATTGCTATGAGTTATCCTAATGCATATGTAGCGCAAGTATCACTTGGAGCTAATGCTATGCAACTAATTAAAGCATTTAAGGAAGCTGATAGTTATGATGGACCATCTATTATTATAGCTTATACACCATGTATTTCACATGGTATTAAAGGTGGTATGTCTAATAGTGTTGAAATGGAAAAATTAGCTACTTTATGTGGTTATTATCCAATATTTAGAAGACATCCTATTAATGGTTTTACTTTAGATAGTAAGAAAGTAGATTTTGAATTATATGAAAAGTTCTTAAGTAGTCAAACTAGATATGCTATGTTAAAAGTAGTAAATCCAGCTAAAGCTAATGAATTATTAGTAGCTAATAAAGATTATGCTAAGAAAACTTATGCTTATTATGAAAAAATGAATAGTATGTAGTTTATTACATATTATTTATTTTTAAATAATTGAAAAAGAATATTCTATGTGTTAAAATATTTATAGATAATAGCTTAAATTTAAAGGAGATGAATGATAATGATTAAAAATATTATAAAAGTTTTTACTATTACTATTATGGTAGTATTAATAGTGATATTGGGATATTATCTTTTTGGTAAAAATAAAGATGGTTCTTCGAAGGATTCTATTAGTAGTTTAGATATTAGTAGATATCGTAGTAGTATTGAGGTTACTATTAGTGGAATTTTATTGGATGATGAATATACTGGTTCTGTTGTCGAATGCCAGGTAGGTAAAAATATAAAAGAGGGTTTATCAATTAATATTGATTCAGAAGAAACATATTGTTGGGATCCAGAAGCAATTAATGAAACAATAAGACAAGTATCATATAGTGGAAAAAGAATAACTAGTTTAGATATTATAGTTAATGCTGATAATACAGTTGAATTAAAATAGTCTTTTTAATACTGTATAAGTATGGATCTTATAAATTAAAAAATTAACTATAGATGAAGTTAATTTTTTAAAGTGTATAGAGAATAATTTGAATGCTTATCTATAACTAAAAACTATTAACTATGATTTTTACAACATATTTTATATAATTAAATAAAGGAAAATATACGTAAGGAATATTGCTTGACAAAGTATTATAGTACTGGTAAAATAAAAGCAATTTTAATTGGAGATGAGTGATATGAGTAAAATTGTAATAGGAAATAAAAACATATTTGATAAAAAATTAAAATTAGAAAAAAAGGGAATTAGTTTTGAAGATTATGGTGCAAAACCACTAGTAGAAATTGATGTTGAAGATACTTTATATAACACATTTAAAAAAGCAGTATTAAAGAATGAAAATAAAATAATGATTAGACATAATGATATATCTATAACTTATTGTGAAATATTAAAGATGGTAGATAATCTAGCTTCTTCACTTAGCCTTAGTGGAATAAAAGATGGGGATATAGTAGTTTTACCTATAAAAAATTGTATTGAAGTAGCAATATCTTTAATAGCTATAAATAAAATTGGTGCTATTTCAAAATGGGTTGATACTGATAAGAGTGCAAAGGAGTTTTATGATGATTTAAGTCAAACTAATTTTTCCTTCTTAATAGTAGATAATTCTATAAAAGAGAAAATAGATAGTATTAAAAGTTCATTAAACTTAAAGGATGATAAGATTTTGTATGTTAATTCATCATCTTTTGACTACAATTCTGAGTTTGTTAAGTTTTTAAATAAAGGAAAAAATATTAACATAGATAGTTTCAAATATGAAAAAGATAAACCAGCGATAATAATTACTAGTAGTGGTTCAACAGGATTACCAAAAGAAATATTACATTCTTCTTTTTCGGTTAATAGTGCAGTAAAAAAATTAACTTATACTGATTATCCGATAAAAGATAATATTTTGACGGTTGTAATTCCTCCATATATTGGTTTAGGTTTGGTTACAACTTTATATGCAAGTATGATTTGTGGTGGAGAAGCAGAAATTATTTCTAATTATACAGATCCTTTTGTATTAGTAAAATATATTAAAGAAAATGAAAAAAGATTTCAAAATTTAAAAAATAATCAAAAAGTATTATTATTTGGGGCTCCTATGTATTTTAAAGCTTTATCATTGCAAATAAAAGAAATAAATGATTTATCGTTTATTGGGGCTATATTAGCAGCTGGATCTAAAATAGAAGAAAATAAATTAAAAGAAATAGATTATAATTTAGCATCAAAGGGTTGTAAAGTTCCAGTGTGCAATGCATATGGGCAAAATGAACATTGTGGTGGAATTACTTATAACACTATTCAAGCAAATAAGAGAGGTAGTGCAGGTAAAGTAGCATATGGTACAAGAGTTATGGTTGTAAATCCAGATACCAAGGAAGAAATGCCAGCACATTCTATTGGAAAAATAGTTGAACAGTCTGATTCTCAATTTTTAGGATATAATCATAATATAGAAGCAGATAAAAGAAGTATATTTATCGATAAAGATGGTGAGAAATGGTTTGATACTAAAGATTTAGGATGCTTTGATGATGATAAGTTTTTACACATATTAGATAGAGAAAGTAGAACAATAATAAGATTTGATAACAAAGTCGCTTTGGCTAAAATAGAAGATAAATTTTTAAAAAGTAATAATGTTAGCGATGCTATTGCAGTAAAAGTAAATATTCCAGGCCCATTTGGGATGGAACAGGCACCATTTGCTTTTGTTGTGTCACATGATAATGAACATAACTTATCTTATGAAGAGTTAATGAAGAAAATGCAGATTAGTAATTATCCTTTTACAATGTTGGAGATGCCGATTGGGGTAAAATATATATCAAAAGATAATATTCCATATAAAAACGGAAAGGTAAATTACAAAATTCTAGAAATATTAGCTCAAAAAAAGATCGATGATTACATTGCAAATAGCAAAGAAAAAAATAAGACAAAAATCAAGAATTAATTAATAATTCTTGGTTTTTAATATTATAAATGCTATAATGTATATGGTGGTATTGATGTTATCTTATACTTGTATAATTGCAACAATAGTGTCAGCTATATATTTAATAATGATGTTATTTTTGTTTATATCTAAAAAAAGAGTTAAGACAGAGGAAAATAAACTTTATACTAGATTAATAATAATAAATTTAGTATCAATTATATTTGAAATGTTTCTTTTTGTTAATATTTATAATTATGGCAAGGCAACATTATTTGATACAATTTATTTATTAGTGGCTAAGTTATTTGTATGTGCTGTATTTTGTTGGACATCTACTCTTTTATATTATACGATTGTAATTTCTCGAAAAAAAATTGAAACAAATATGAAAATAAGGAATAGCAGATTTTATTCTTGTTTTAGGTTATTTCAAGTATTTGTAATCTCTATAATATTATGTTTAAATGTTGATATGTATATTGATTCTGTACAAAAAATAGGTTATTCTTATGGCCTAGCTAATAATTTTGGATTTATGTTAGTTTTTTTATGTTGTTTTCTAATGTTAATTATCATATTGAAAAATTGGAAGCAAGTAAAAAAAATTAAAGCTTTGCCTATTTTAACTTTTATCATGTTAATATTAATATCAACAGCTATTCAATTTAATAATCCTGGTGTATTACTTTTTAATTTTTCTTTATCTTTTGTAACTATTTTAATGTATAATACTATCGAAAATCCAGATGTTAAAATGATTAATCAACTTAATTTAGCTAAAGATCAAGCAGAAAAAGCTAATCGAGCTAAAAGTGATTTTTTATCTAGTATGTCACATGAGATTAGGACACCATTAAATGCAATTGTAGGTCTTAGTGAAGATATTGCTAGTTATGAGGATAAATTACCTAAAGAAGTTATAGAAGATTCACAAGATATTATTAATGCTTCTAATACTTTATTAGAAATTGTTGGTAATATATTAGATATTAATAAAATTGAAAATAATAAAATGGAGATTATTGAAAAACCATATCATTTTAAAGATGAAATAATGTCATTAACTAAAGTTGCTGCTACAAGAATTGATGGTAAACCAATTAAATTTAATGTTGATATTGCTGAAGATATACCTTATGAATTAATAGGTGATAAAGTACATATTAAAGAGATTATTAATAATTTACTTACTAATGCTTTTAAGTATACAGATGAAGGTAGTGTCAATTTAACGGTTAAATGTATAAATAAAGACAATAAATGTCAGTTATTAATAAGTGTTCAAGATACTGGTAGAGGAATAAAGGCTGAGAATATTAATAAGTTATTTAATAAGTTTGAACGATTAGATATAGAATTAAATACAACAACTGAAGGAACTGGTTTAGGATTAGCTATTACTAAAAGTTTAGTAGAGATGATGGGTGGTAAAATTAATGTTCAAAGTCAGTTTGGACAAGGCTCACTTTTTATGGTTCAAATTCCTCAACAAATAAGTAAAAGAAGTAGTAGTTTAGAAACTATTAATCCTTATAGTAGTGATGATATAGATTATGGACATAAAAAAATATTAATAGTTGATGATAATAAATTAAATATTAAAGTAGCTAAAAAAGCTTTACAAGATTTTGATTTTGATATTGATGAATGTTACAATGGGGAAGAATGTTTAAATAAAATAAAGCAAGGAAATTATTATGATTTAATTTTAATGGATATTATGATGCCTGTTATGAATGGGGAAATGACTATGCGTAAATTAAAAGAAGATAATAATTTTAATACTCCTGTAATAGCTTTAACGGCTGATGCGATGGCTGGGGCATATGATAAATATATTACTCAAGGTTTTATTGATTATATTGCTAAACCGTTTAATAGAGCTCAAATAAAAGAAAAACTGGATTTAGTTTTTAAAGATAGCAGTGATAGATGGAAAGATGTACCATCAGTAGTCATAGTAGATAATGAGGATATTACTGAGGCTTAGATTAGTAAATAATGGGTAATTATAATATTTAATGACTAGTATAGAATTTACTAGTTATTTTTTGTGTAATAAAATAATGATAAAAGAGAGATTATTAATTTATAATTAGTAGTATAAAATTAACTAATTAACATTGAAATAACAAGATAGTTAGTATAAAAGGCTGTATATAGTTCATTGACAAAATAAATAAATATGTTATACTAAATATGGTTATTTGATATAGTCTAAATTATTAATTATTAATCAAGTATAAATGTAAATAGATTAATAGAATATTATAGTGCTAATAGCATAAGTATTATGAAATAGGTTAAAAATTATTTAATACCTAATTTATAATATTTTTTTTAGGAGGTTATTTTAATGGAATTGAATAGTTATATTGATCATACTAATTTAAAGTCAACAGCTACTTTAAAAGATATAGAATTATTATGTAATGAAGCTATAAAGTATAATTTTGCTAGTGTGTGTGTCCATCCATATTATGTACCATTAGCAAGTAAATTGTTACATGATTATAGTATATCGGTAACTACAGTAGTTGGCTTTCCTTTAGGAATGAATACTAAAGAAGTAAAAGTGTTTGAAGCTATTAATGCTGTTGATAATGGTGCTGATGAAATTGATATGGTTATTAATATGTCAGCTTTAAAAGATAAAGATTATGATTATATAAAAGAAGAAATAGAAGAAATTAGAGATAGTATCGATGGCAAAATATTAAAAGTTATTATTGAAACATGTAATTTGACTAATGAAGAAATAATTAAAATGACAGAGATTTGTAATGAAGCATATGTTAATTTTATTAAAACATCAACAGGTTTTGGTAAAGAAGGAGCTAAAATAGAAGATGTTAAATTAATTAATAAACATAAAGGTGAAGTACTTGAAATAAAAGCTAGTGGAGGAATAAAAACAGAAGATGAAGCTTTAGCTTTTATAGAGGCAGGAGCTAGTATAATAGGTACAAGTAATGCAGTTAATTTTATGAAAGATGCAGGTGATAAATAATGCAATTATATGATGAACTATTATGGAGAGGCTTAGTTCAGGATATTAGTAGTGACGATTTGATAGACAAATTAAATAAAGGAGGTCTTACTTTCTATATAGGTACTGATCCAACGGCTGATTCAATGCATATTGGACATTATTCATCTTTCTTAATATGCAAAAGATTAGCTAAAGCAGGGCATCATCCTATTTTACTAATGGGGGGAGCAACTGGATTAATTGGAGATCCTAAACCTACAGCTGAAAGACCAATGATATCTAAGGAAGAAGTAGAACATAATATTAAAGGATTAACTAAACAGGCAGAGTGTATATTTGGATTTGAAGTAGTTAATAATTATGAATGGACTAAAGATATTAGTGTTATTGATTTTTTAAGAGATTATGGTAAATACTTTAATATTAATTATATGCTAGCAAAAGATAAAGTAAAATCTAGAATAGATACAGGTATTACTTATGCTGAATTTTCCTATATGATTTTACAAGCATTAGATTTTATGTACTTATATGAACATAAAAATTGTACTTTACAAGTAGCTGGATCTGATCAATGGGGAAATATTACATCAGGGATAGAGCTAATTAGAAAAAAACTAGGTAAAGAAGCATATGGAATGGTAATGCCATTAGTAACTGATTCTAATGGTGTTAAATTTGGAAAAACAGAGGGTAATGCTTTATGGCTTGATATAAATAAAACATCAAGTTATGAATTGTATCAATATTTAATTAATTTGGAAGATTCAATGATTATAGAGTATTTAAAAAAACTAACTTTTTTAACTAAAGAAGAAATAGATAATTTAGAAAAAGAGCATAAAGAGCACCCTGAATATCGATCTGCTCATAAAGCATTAGCTAGGGAAGTAATAACTGATATACATGGTAGGGATGAATATGATAAAGCAGTTATGATAAGTGAGGCTTTATTTAGTGGTAATATAAAAGACTTAAATTTAAAAGATATTGAATTAGGCTTTAAAGATGTGCCTCATTTTACTTTTACCTTAAATTGTACATTACTAGACTTATTAGTAAATAATAATATTTGTTCAAGTAAAAGAGAAGCCCGTGAATTATTAGGTGCTGGTTCTATAATGATAAATGGAGATAAAGTTATAGATGAGAGTTTAATTATTAATGATAAATTATTAATAGAAAAAACTTTACTAGTAATTAGGCGTGGTAAAAAGAAATATTATATAGGAAAATTATGTTAAAAATGTCAACATATGTATATATAATAGAATTTTATGAAAAGTTGTGATATTATCAAAATAGGTGATAATATGATAGAAACAGATAGCAACAATAGTGAAGATATATTTAGAATATTAAATGAGGCTGTTTTAGATACCAAACAATTAGTTGATAATATTAATATTTTAAAAACACAAATATCTTTACAAAATAAAGTATTAGAAAAGCATAATAAGAGACGTGATAATAAATCATTGATTGAATTAAAAATACGAGATATAGATGCCGAAGTTCAAAAATATCAGCAATATTTAACTATGAATAATGAACAAATACCTAATACTTCAGAAATTAGTATTTATCATGATCGCTTATTACTTAAAATAGAAGAATTAAAGCAAGATCTCAGTTTAGATGATTCTTTATGGTTAGATATTGCTATTAGTGTATTTAATAGAATTGATTTATCTCCTTATACTAATCATCAATTAATGTGTTACCTTTGTGCTTTAGAAAATGGTTTTTCTAAAGAAGATATCATAAAAATGATGAATCCAGCTAGAGATATAGGCCATTTAGAACAATTATTTTTTAATAATTTAGATGATAGTATGATACAGTATTTAATTAATAATCCATCTTATAAAATAAATAAGTAAAATATTAAAAAAATTTAATCTATATTAGCAAGTATAATTAGCAAAAAGAATACTTG
>CANQEN010000029.1 GCA_947595045.1 uncultured Bacilli bacterium
ATAATGACTCTAATAGTGATTGTAAAACTAACGATTGGTTATATAAATCAGATTCTTGGCAATGGACATTGTCTCCGAATTCGGCCGACGTTTGTGAAGTGTGTGATGTCGGTAGTGTCGGCTATGTGGTGGAAGTCACTACAGACAATAGTGAGGGTGCGCGTCCGGTCATCAATCTAAAATCCAGTGTAAAAGTGAAGAGTGGAAACGGAGCATCAAATTCAAAATATATACTTGATTAACTACGGGTGACTTTAATTAATTTTAATGTTTATAAGAGTTTGCGAATTAAAAATACAGTTAGTAAGGTATCAAAATGAAATATTTGATGATATTAGCTATTATCAAATAGTAAAAAATAAAAAAATAAGGAAATTTTAGTATCATAAAGAATTTCCTTATTTTTTTATTTATTTATGTAAATTTAACCATAATTTATAATTATAAATGGATTTTAAACTATGATTTATCATTGTATAATTTATTTTCAAATAATGCCTGTAGGTAAGACTATTTGGTATTTATTAATTTTTATTGTATAATAAAAATATGAAGAATATAAAAATGTTGGTTAGTGATTATGATGGTACTTTTGATGCTGATGATAATATAGAGAATAATGTTGTTGCTATTAATAGGTTTAGAAACTTAGGTAATCTATTTGTATTAGCAACGGGTAGAGCTTTACCATCTATAAAAAAAATGATTGATAGATATAATATTACCTTTGACTATTTAATTCTAGATAATGGTGCTACAGTTTTAGATAATAATTATAGAGTTTTAAAAACGGTAACAATAAATGATTATGATTATAAGAATATAATGAATTATTTAAAATTAAAAAGAGTTAGTCAAAAAAATATAATTTTTTATACAACATTAGACTGGTATGTAGAAGAAGATGCTAATCCATTTACGAAGATAGAGATTAAAAGTAATATTGATATTAATCAATTATATATAGATTTTAAGCGTCATTTTTCAATGCCAGCTTATACGACAAGTCATAATTCATTTGAAATTATGGCTAGAGGAGTAAATAAGGCTATAGCTGTGAAATGGTTAAAATATATGATAAAACCTAGTAATCTGTATGTAATAGGGGATAATGAAAATGATTTAGATATGATTATGAATAATAATGGTTATGTTATAGCTAGTTCTAAAGGTGATATTACCAAATATGGCAGTCGTATATTTCACAATATTGAGGAATGTATAAACTATATAATTAAAAATGATTAATAATTTTACTAATTGGGATATATATAAGATTAACAAGTTATTATATTTTAAGTAATAACTGATATAATATATTTAGGATGGTGTTATTATGAATTATATGGAAATTAATAAAAAGATTGATGAATTATCAAAAACAGGTAAATATAATAACTCTCAACTTGAAGCAATAAGATATGCTTGTTTTATTCCTAATTTTGATATAGAATCAATAATGGATCCTTCAATTCCTAATGATATTATGTTAAGCTATATTAAACTTGTAACTACACACAAAATAGATATTTGTAAATATATAAATAATAAATGGCATTTAAAAGGTTTTAATGGAGATCAATTATATTATTTAATCTTTTATGATAATCAAGGTTATGATGTTAGTAATATAACTCCTGATATGAGTGTTGATGAAATAAAAGCGTTTTTTAATAACCATAGTATGGAAATAGAAAAAAATAGACTATTAGACAGTAATATTTTAGACCATAATTATCGTCAAATGTTAGAAAAATATAATTTGGATTTACCGGTTCTCAAGTTCTTTATGAGAAAGATTGAAGCAGGATATGATATTTCAATTTTTTTAAGACCAGGTATTAATCAGTTTTCATTTGAACAAATTAAATATTTGTTTGCTATATATTCTACAGGTAGTGATATAGAGTCTATTTTTAACCCCAGTTTATCTGTAAAACAAATGAAGGAAAAAATATTAAGTTCTAATGACAGTACTCAATTTATGCAACAAATTATGGAAAATCATGATAGTAGGGGTAAAAGTAAATAATGAAAAGAGCTTTTTGTGAGTTAATTTCCAATATTTAGGATAATTCATTTAAAGCTTTTTTTTAATAATAAAATTATATTCTATAGGAAATTAATGTGGCTACTAGACAACTTCTTTCTAATTTTTTGTTAAAAAGATGTTGACAAAACAAAATGTTTTTAATATAATGTTAATAACAAGTCAGAAAACTTGTTTCAAATTTAACTTATGTTATTAATAAAATGTTAAAAAGAGGAGATGGTAAAATGAAAAAAGTTAAAGATTTGAAGGTTTACAAAAAATGTTTAATCGTTGTAGATATGGTTAATGGTTTTGTAAGAGAAGGTATATTACATGATGAGGTAATTGCGCAGATTATTGATAGGCAAAAAGAGATAATTGATGATTATATCAATAATAAAGAGTTAGTTCTTTTTATAAAAGATACACATACGGAAAGTTCAACTGAAAAGAAAAGATTTGGAAATACCAATCATTGTTTAGTGGGAACTAATGAAGCAGAGTTAGTTGATGAATTAAAAGCTTATGAAGAAATGGATAATGTTATATCTATTCCAAAGAATTCAACTAGTTTTATGGAAGCACCAATGTTTAGAAAAATAGTAAATAATTTAGAAAATATTAGTGAATATGATGTTATTGGTTGTTGTACTGATATATGTGTTATAAATGGTACTATTGGATTAGCTAATTATAATGATCAGTGGAATCGTGATGTTACTATTAAAGTTCATGAGGATGCGATTGAAACATATGGCTCACCTACACATAATAGAGAATTATATGCAGCATCAGCTAAATTACTAATGGAACAACAAGGTATCCAATTAGTAAAAAAAATGTAGTTAATGTTATTAATAATTTGTAAATAAGAAAGAAGGAGTTAAAAATGAAAAAGGTAAATAATATTAATTTAATGAATGTTAATGATGTAAAAGAATTATTGGGGATTAAAAGTGATGAAGTGCAAACTTGGCAAGAACTTAAAGATGTAATTCAAAGAAATCAAAAACCTAATTTAGCTATGTTAGTAGATTTCTATGAATTAACAATGTCACAAACTTTCTTTGATACAGGGGATAAAGATGTTGAAACTTATTTTGATATTTTCTTTAGAACTAATCCATTAGAAAGTGGTTATAGTATTAGTGGTGGTCTTGATGAAATTATTGATTTCATTCGTGATTTTCACTTTAATGAAGCTGATATTGATTATTTAAGAAGTACTAATTATTTTAGTGAAAAGTTCTTAAATTATTTGAGTAATTTAAAATTTAACGGGGACGTATGGGCTATTCCAGATGGAACACCAGTTTTTCCTAATGAGCCAGTAGTTACTATTAAAGCTAAAATTATTGAAGCACAACTTTTAGAAACCATTATGTTAGCTTATTTCAATCATGGTAGCCTAATTGCAACAGCTGCCAAACGGATTACTAGTGTAGTTCCTGCTGTAAATGTAAATGATATGGGGGCTCGGCGTGGGCATGGAGAATCTGTTACGCAAGGATCTAAATATGCTGCTATTGGTGGATGCAGTGCAACTTCAAATGTATTAGCTGCTATGACATATGGATTAAAGCCAACTGGTACTATGGCTCACTCAATTATTGAATTTTATGGCAATGATTATGATGCATTCTTAGCATATGCTAAATCGAACCCTACTAATTGTATTTTCTTAATCGATACTTATGATACTTTAAAAAAAGGGCTTCCAGCAGCTATTCAAGTAGCTAAAGATTATCTAGTTCCTAATAGCTATCCATTTATTGGAGTTAGAATTGATAGTGGAGATTTAGCTTATTATTCAAAAGAAGCAAGGAAAATGTTAGATGAAGCAGGATTTTATAATACTAAAATAATATTAACTAATGGCTTAAAAGAAGATACAATTGCTTCATTAAAAGATCAAGGAGCAGCAGTTGAAGCACTAGGTGTAGGAGATAATATAATTGCGCCAAAAGAGCGAATGAATGGGGTTTATAAATTAGTAGCCATTAATCATGAAGGAAAGATTGTGCCACGCATTAAATTGAGTAGTGATGAAATTAAAATGACTAATCCAGGTTATAAGAAGGTATATCGCTTTTATGATAATAAGACAGGTTACGCTTTAGGTGATGTTGTGGCTTTAGCTGATGAAGTCATTCCAAATAATGTGTATACTTTAATTTCTCCTAAAGAAGAATGGAAAACAAAAACAATTAATAATTATACTGTTCGCGAATTACAAGTACCAATTTTTAAAGATGGTAAATTAGTTTATAATAAACCAACAGCTATAGAAAGTACTAAATATTGTAAAGAACAATTTAAAACATTATATCCAGAAATTAAGAGAGCTTTAAACCCACATGAATATTATGTAGATTTAAGCGCTGGATTATTAAATTTAAAGAAAAATTTAATAAAACAGTATCGCTATGAGCAACCAAAAATATATAAGAAAGGTGCATATCATGAATAAACAGAAATTAGAAGAATTGAATCATATAATAAATGAATTAAAAACAGTACGAAAAGAATTAATAGTTGATAGAAAAAACTTTTTAACTATTGAAACTTATAAATGCATATTAAATAATGGCCATACTATTATTAGAGAGAAATTATTAAAGGGGGGAATAGATGGTAATGCAGCTGTTATTGTACCAGTTACTAAAGAGGGTAAGCTATTGCTAGTTGTAGAGCCTAGAGTTTTTACGGACTCAACGGTTGGTATTGGATTCCCATCTGGTTATATAGAAAAAGGCGAAGATGCTATACAAGGAGGTTTAAGAGAATTATTAGAAGAGACTGGTTATTGTGCTGATAATATTGAAGAATTGGATGAATTTTATCAAGATGTTGGATGTTCAGCAGCTTTAAATAAAATATTTATTGCTTTAGGTTGTGTATGTAAAAGCAAACAATATCTAGATGAAAGTGAATTTGTTAAGTTTATTGAATGCACCTTAGAGGAAGTATTAGCACTAGAACAAAAGGGTTATATTAAATCAGCAAGTAATAAATTAGCTATTGAAAGAGCAAAAGTTTATTTGAAGGGAAGATAATATGTTAAAGAAATATGGATATGTACGAATAGGTGCAGCTGTACCAAAATTAAAAGTTGGAGATCCAGTATTTAATACTAATCAAATTATTAAACAAATAGAAGAAGCAAATATTAAAGGTGTTCAAATAATTACTTTTCCAGAATTATCAATTACAGGATATACAGCTGCTGATTTATTCTTTCAAGATATTTTATTAGAAAATGCTCTTGATAATTTAAAGAGGTTGCTAAATGCAACTAAAGACATGGATATTATTAGTATTGTGGGCATGCCTTTAATTGTGGATAGTTCACTATTTAATACAGCAGTAGTCATTAATAAAGGTAAAATTTTAGGAGTTATTCCTAAAACTTATATTCCAAACTATAATGAATTTTATGAAGCTCGTTGGTTTAGAAGTAGTATAGAAAAAATAAGTGATGAAATTAATATTCTTGGTAACCTTGTACCATTTGATACTAATATTATATTTAGAGATAAAACTAATAATAATATAGCGTTTGCTATTGAAATATGTGAAGATGTATGGAGTGTAAATCCACCAAGTAATAGGCATGTTTTAAATGGTGCCACTATCATTTTTAATTTATCAGCTAGTAATGAAATTATTGGTAAAGTAGAGTATCGTAAAAATTTAATTAAAATGCAATCAGCTAAAAATTTATGTGGTTATGTTTATGCTTCTGCTGGTGTTAATGAATCTTCAACGGATTTGGTTTTCTCAGGACATAGTCTTATTTATGAAAATGGAGTCATGTTGGCAGAAAATAATCGCTTTGATTTTGACTCAAATATGATTATGGCAGATATTGATATTAATTTACTTATCAATAATCGTGTTCGGGATACTAGTTTTAGAAGTATTAATCCTATTTGTCAAAATTATGTAAAAGTAGCTATTGATGTAAAAGATACCAATAATGAATTAATGAGAGATTATGCTAAGTATCCATTTGTACCTAATAATGAGATTAAAAGAAAAATGCGTTGTGAAGAGATTTTAAATATTCAAGCTAGTGGATTAGCTAAAAGAATTAATCATACAGGCTTGGCTAAAACAGTTATTGGAATATCTGGTGGATTAGATTCAACTTTAGCTTTTCTAGTTATTATTAAAGTATATCAAAAGTTAGGTATTGATAATAGTAATATTATTGCCGTTACTATGCCAGGGTTTGGTACTACTGACAGAACTTATGATAATGCTATTAAGTTAGTTAAGAATTATGGTGCTACTTTGAGGGAAATCAATATTAAAGATGCATGTTTACAACATTTCACTGATATTAATCATGATCCTAGTATTTATGATATTACCTATGAGAATGCTCAGGCAAGAGAGAGAACTCAGATATTAATGGATATAGCTAATCAAGTAGGAGGATTATTAATTGGTACTGGTGACTTATCAGAATTAGCTCTTGGTTGGTGTACTTATAATGGGGATCACATGAGTATGTATGCTGTTAATGCTAGTATCCCTAAGACATTAGTTAGATATTTAGTTGAATATATGATTGATATTGCTCCTAATAATGAATGTAGAAAGACGATTAAGGATATTTTAGAGACACCAATTAGTCCAGAATTATTACCACCAGATGAATATGGTAAAATAGTTCAAAAGACTGAAAATACGATTGGACCATATGTATTACATGATTTCTTTTTATACCACCGTCAACGTTATGGTGCTAGTCCAATTAAGATAGCTTATATCGCTAATAATACTTTTAAAGATGATTTTAGTAAAGAAGAAATATTAAAATGGTTAATTATTTTTATGAAGAGATTTACTAATCAACAATTTAAAAGAAGCTGTTTACCTGATGGACCTAAAGTTGGAACAATTAGCTTATCTCCTAGAGGAGATCTTAGAATGCCAAGTGATGCATCAGAGGAGATATGGGTTAAAAAGTTAAAGGGGTTTTAAATGAAATTAGGTATTTATGTCGGTAGTTTTAATCCTATTCATATGGGACATATCAAAATAGTTCGTGAATTGATTGATAAAAATTATGTAGACAAAGTCTATATCATACCAACTATGGGTTATTGGCAAAAACAAGATTTAATAGATATTAAAGATCGAATTAATATGTGTAAATGTATTGAGACTGATAATATTATAGTTGATAATCATCATCATTATAAATATCAGTATACATATGAAATTTTATCATCATTAAAGCAAAAATACATTGGTGATAGTTTATACCTAATTATAGGTGCTGATAATGTACCTAAACTACATTTATGGCAAAATATAGATCAGATCTTAAAATATCCCATTATTATCATTAATCGTAATAATATTGATTTAGATTCTTATCTTAATCAATTTCCAGATGCTCGTTTTATTATAGCTAATGATATTAATCCATTAGCTATATCATCTACTTTAATAAGAAAAAATGTTAATTATCAAACTCAATATTTAGATAGTAAAGTACTATCTTATATAAAAAAACATCATTTATACGGTACTGAATAATATAGATTGTGTTATAATTAAATTGGTAGTTAGGTGGAATATTATGTTAGGTTCAATTATAGGAGATGTTAGTGGTTCTATTTATGAAGTAAGAGAATTAGATGTAAATAAAAAATTTAATTATGAAGATAGAATCAAAGTTTTAGATAAGAAGATACCACTATTTATTAAAGATGATAGTTATACTGATGACAGTGTTTTAACTAGTGCGATAGCTGCTACTTTACTTAATAATGGTGATTATGAATACTATTTAAAATATTATGGTCAAAGAGAAATTAATTTAGGTTTAGATAGATATGGTAGAAATCGTTTTAGTAATGGTTTTATAAATTGGTTAAATAGTAATAATGAAGGTAAAAGTTTTGGTAGTGGTGGTGCTATGAGAGTGGCACCTATTGCTTATTATTTTGATAATTTAGAAGATATTAATTTATTAATATCACCCTTAGTTGATCAAGAATCATTACTTATTAATATTCATGAATACGACCATGCTATGAGATTATATACTAAGTTAGGACAAATATATGAAGATGATACTTATAATATGGAACAAGAAGTTAGACAATTAGAGAAAAAATATATAAAGGTGATTAAAAATGGAACAGAAATTAGCCATAATTATTAAAACGTTAACTGATAATGGAGATACTCTTGCTACTATGGAATCTTGTACAGGTGGAGGATTAGCTAATGCTATTACCTCTATAGAAGGAGCTAGTGAGGTAATAAAATTTAGTGCTGTTACTTATTCCAATGAATATAAAATAAAGATGGGAGTAAGTCAGAAAACGATTGATACTTATTCTGTCTATAGTGCTGTAGTAGCTCAAGAGATGAGTAAAGCTATTAGTGATTTTGCTAATTCTAGATATGGAATAGGTATTACTGGCAAGTTAAATAGAATAGATAAATATAATTTAAATGGGGATATGAACACAGTCTTTGTTAGTATATATGATAAAATAGATAATAAATATTATCCTTTAATAGTTAAAGTTAATAAAGATTCAAGAGTTAAAAATAAAGAAATGGTTATTAACCATATTATTGATTTATTGTTAGATATTATACCTTAGTTATCATAAAAGGAGTGTTGTTATGTTAGAACAATATAATAGTGAAGAAGAATTTTTAAAAGCTTATGATTCAAATCAATACGAAAAGTTATCATTAACAACTGATATTTTAATTTTTAGTGTATCAGATGGTAGTAGAACTAATTATCGTAAACTAAATGAGAAATACTTTAGTATCCTATTAGTAAAAAGAGATAATTATCCTTTTAAAGATAAATGGTGTCTACCAGGAGGATTTGTTAGAATTGATGAATCTATTGATGATGCAGCTATTAGAATATTAGCTGATGAAACTAATTTACATAATATTTTTATGGAACAATTATATACATTTGGTAATGTTAATCGCGATCCTAGAATGAGAGTTATTAGTACTGCTTATATGTCTTTAATTGATAAGAATAAATTAGAAGATAAATTAGTTAAAAATGCTTCTTGGTTTAATATAATAGTTTTAGAGGATAAGGATTGTATTCATATTACTCTAGACAATGGAACAGAGACAATTCCATTAATTATTAAGAAAACACTCAAAGAGCAAACTACTGATAGATATCAATATACAACTTTAAAAAACGATTATTTAGCTTTTGATCATGATATTGTTATTGCTAGTGGAATATCTAGATTAAAAAATAAAATATCATATACGGATATTGTCTTTAATATGATGCCCCAATATTTTACTTTAGGAGAATTACAACAGGTATATGAAATAATTTTAGGTAAAAAATTATTGGATCCAGCTTTTAGAAGAATAATTGCTGATAAAGTAGAGAAAACGAATAAGACTAAAGTTAATGGTGGTCATCGCCCCTCAGCTTTATTTAAATATAAAGGTCATAACGATGTATAAAATAATTAAAACAATTAAAAATTTTTATAATCATAATCTAAAAACTAAATTAATAATAGAATCGTTAATTGGTCAATTAAAGGAATATGAAATTACTATAGTAGATTATAAAATTGATATAATAGGAATACAAGATAATTAATACTATTAAAGATGTATTATAACATTATTGAATAAGTGAAATAGTAATACGTGATAGTAATTTAAAAACTATACAATTAGGGGTAAATGTAGATAATAATTTATTAGAACATTATGTTGGATTAATGATAGCTACCTACAATAGGTTCTACTACTTATAATTTAAGTTATAGTTGTATATTGCCTATGAAACATTTCATCAACTTCAAATAACACCTATGGTTTCACTTAACAATATTGGTAAGAAAAAATTTATTGTTTAAGAATGAATGATTTTAATTATTAAAAAATTATTAATGAACCAATTTTATAATATAAAAATACTGTTATTTATATAATGACAGTATTTTTCTTTTTTCTTCATTGAATGTTTTAACAAGAATGTTGTGTATTTTAATAAACTCTATTCTTTTTTGACTCTTTGTTAAATTTGGCATATTGTTCAAGTAAGTATTAATTTGATCAAAAATCATTTGTTGCATTTGGATTAATTCTTGTTTATTATTGGATGATTTCTTATTATTTAGGTTATGTGATAGGGGTGGTAGGTACATATCAATAAACTGTTTCATAATAGTATCGTTAAAATCACATTGGCATTTTTCTAAATTAAATGGGATACCAGATAAAATAATATCTTCAAATATTGCTTTATTTGTCTTTTCATCAATCCATATACGACAAGGTGAATAATCAACCCATACAATATCTCCTGTATTATATGAGATATTATTTGACAAAGTAGTTGGGCTAGCTTGAAAATTAGCTATAACTCTTATATATTTTTTATTATTATATTCGTATATATAATATGGTTTTGGAAAAAAAGGTCGATTGAAATTATCAACTCTAGCCATATCAGTTATAATAGACGAATGAACTTGTTTTAATAGTCCATCATCATATAGTTTATTTAATTTCTGCTGTAGCTCTTTAGATACAGCTTTATTCGCATAATTAAAATAATTAGCTTCTAAAATACCATCAGATGCTCTAGATATATTAGAGAATACTTTATTAATATCTAAATTTGAACAATCTATGGCTAGTCTAATACCAATATTATAATTATTTGGGTTTATAAATATTTTATTTCCATCGCTGGAGATACAAGAAATTTTTTCTTTATAGTTTGTTGTTTGGGTCCAATAGGCTCCATTTTTATTAGTAACGTTAATATAACCACCTAATAAAATAGCAAAATCTGTTATCTTAGCGCATAGACCACGTTTTTGGAAAATATCTAATTGTGTATAACCATAATTAATTAAATCGTATGGCAATATAGTTAAATAATTCATCAAATCACCTCACAAATAGTGCTATTATATGCTAAAAAAAGAAAGTTGTCAAATTAAGGGTTGAACAAACAGAAAGAAAAAGATGTTTTATTGACAACAGTGAAATTTAGTGGATATATATTAATCTTATAATATAAAAACCTCGTTTCTATGTCCAAGAAACGGGGTTCATATCAAAACATATCGCTTTTTATATTAGTTTAAAATATAAATCCCAATAGTTAGGTAAGTGGCAAAGATTACCCATAATAGATAAGGTACATTTAACCAAGCTGATATTTTGCTATAAGTAATAAATTTAATTATTAATTTAATAATAAGACATAGTAATAAAATAATCCAAATACAAGAAAATAGACGCCATTTCCAAATAAAGAAAATAATTGACCACATAGCATTAACAAATAATTGTATATAGTAAATTAAATCGACTGATAAATAATTGTTATTATGTTTTCTTTTAAATAAAAAGAATGATAAACCCATTAACAAATATATAATAGTCCATGCAACAGGAAATAACCATTTTGGTGGTGCTAGTGGTGGTTTAGTTAGAATAGAGTAATCCATATTATTGGATATTAAAAGACCAATAACTCCTCCTATAATTAATGGAAAAAATAGGTAAAATAAATTTAATATTACTTTTTTCATAACCATCCTTTCTATTAACATTTTATTAATTATTATAGTAAATATACTAAATATAATAAAAAATTAACAATAATTATTATAACAACACGGTCAATTAATAATATGTCGGTATAAAATATATTAACTAGTAGAAATAAGTTAAGAATTTGTGTTAATTGGAAGGAGTGAAATGTGAGTAATAAAACATATGATATATTAAAATTTATTGCACAAATAGTTTTACCTGCTTTAGCTACCTTTTATTTAGGCTTATCTAGTTATTGGGTAATACCATATCCAGAAGCAGTATCAGGAACGATTATGTTAGTTGATACATTATTGGGTACAATTTTAGGAATATCCAATGCTAATTATAAGAAAAAAGGAGGAATGTAATTATGGTTAATATTAAAAAGAATCTAGTACCAGAAAGTAAATATAGCATAAAATGCCCATATAGTATGACACCTATTGGAATAACTGTTCATAATACAGCTAATGATGCAAGTGCTAAAAATGAAATTAATTATATGATAAATAATGATAATCAAGTGTCATATCATTATGCTGTAGATGATATAGAAATAATACAAGGGATTCCTGAAGATAGGAATGCATGGCATGCTAGTGACGGAGCTAATGGTATAGGTAATAGAAAAACTATTGCTATTGAAATATGTTACTCAAAATCAGGTGGAGATAGGTTTATTAAGGCTGAACAAAATGCTGCTTTATTAATTGCTGATATTTTAAAAAGATATGGCTGGGGTATTGATAAAGTAAAAAGGCATTATGATTATGCTACTAATAAAAAATATTGCCCACATCGAACGATGGATATGGGATGGGATCGTTTTTTAAATATGGTAAGTGAAAATTTAAATGGTAGCAATCAATCAATTGTGGAACAATCAAAAAATGCTAAATTTAGTGTTGGAAATCGTGTTAAAATTAATGCACCATATAAAAAATACATTGCTGATGATGTTCAAATACAATATGGTATTTACCAAATTAGGGAAAATACTTTAGCTGGTGGAAATGAAGCATTTACTTGGAAAGAGAATGGCATTCCTGAATCATGTGTTGATTTAACTGATGTAAATGGCAATAAACGAATAGATAGTGATACAGTTCATACCAAAAAAGGTGATTATTTTGTATTCAATAGAATATTTACTGTTAAAAAAATAGCTAATGACAAGGGACAAATATATTTATTACTTGATTTTGATAATAATAGTAAACATCAATTTTGGGTTATTCAAGATAGGTGCTATTTAGTATGAAAGAGCTAATTTCAAATTAGCTCTTTCATACGTAATGATTAATTATTATATTAATTTATTATTATACTTGATCTGTGTTATTATTAGTTGAATTATTAATAATTAAATTTAAGTTACTAATTAGTTGCTTATATTCTTTATATACTCCATCAGAAGAAAAATATAAATTATCACTATATTGGATTTCATTATCATGAATAGTTAAAAAAGTTAATATACCATCTAGTGTATTTAAATAATTATCTAATGAAACAGATAATTGTTCCATTTCTGCTTTTATATCTTGAAATTGTTTTTTGTCTTTATCAGTGTACATTAATTGTAAATATAAATTATAATAATAGTCAGAATCATCTAATTTATCTTTATCTAGCCAATTTTTTATTGTTTTTTCTTCACATAATTGTTTTATATTAGATATTATTTTATTAAGATTATCTTTAGTATTAGTTATGGTTACATGACTTAATGAAAAGTCTGGTCTGTCATTAATTAGACTTTGTGGTGATAAAATATTAGTTAAATGTTGATTATGCAAATAAGAATTAGCTGTTTTAACATTGTCTGATAATTGTTTGTAAAATTGTTTAATAGCTTCTTCCACATAAGCATAATCACCTTTAGTTTTTATTTTAATATTAAAGTTATCAGTAGCTAAGTTTTTATTAGAGTAAGCGATAACTTCTTGTTTTAATACTTTTTCTTCATGTAATTCTCTTACTACTTCTACTATGATTAGACCTAAAAATATTACTATAATACATATAAGGACTAAAATACCTATTTTAATACTTTTTTTTCCTTTTCTATTTATCTTCATATATTGCTCCCTTTTTTTATCTCTTTTCAATTGTTCCATATTCTAATATATATTGTAATAACTCATTATCATCATTATTTATACTAAATGTAATATTATTTTCTTTTTTACAATATATTTCAAAATTAATATTATTCATAGCATTTTTTGAATATTCTATTTTATACATTGAATCACAATAATTTTTTTGTGCTTGTATAATTAAATGTTTAATAGTTTCATTATTCTGTTCATTTATTTGTAGTACATAATATTTATGTTTCGATAAATCATTTATAGATGATTTAATTATCAAGATTGTAGATATAATAAGAAAGATAATAATACTTATTACAGCAATTGTAGTAATAGCAATTATTTTTCCTTTAGTCTTAATAATTACATCATCTTCATCAAAATCCATTAAAGTCACCTTAGTCATTTTTTTCATAATAACATAACGAGGGAATGAAGTCAATCTATTAAATATGACAAAAAAGTATTTTAATGTAATAAGATTTTTGAATTAAACAATTATACATAAGATAATTATATTAGGTTAATTAAGTAATTCTTCTAATTAATATTTAACATTATTAAAGATAGTATATAAATGATAACATGATTTAATAATATAAACTACTTATGAACTTTAATGATAAAAATATAGTGTGTAATGATGATTGTATTTAACTAAATATTTATAAGACAATTAATCTAATGATTATCATAAACTTCCATGTAGGTTTTAGCTCAAATAATGATAATTTGAGTTTAAGATTAAGTGAAATTTTATCTTTTAAAATCGTATTTAACTAATTTGGTATTTATAAAAACTTAATATAAGATAAGTTATAGGTAGTTGCTGAACTTATATAGTATTCATTATTATAATAATCTATTTGAATTTGTTATTTCTCTTTAGTTTGTAAAGTTATATATTATATTGACAAGTCTACTTATTAAACCGTCATTGACTTCAAAATATCTATTTTTATACTAAGTAAGATAAATTTTGCATTAGTAAGACTCAGGGCATATGTTGTAGCTGACTCAACTAATTTCTTCCTCTCATCACTATCAATATATATTTTAATAATTTGTTTAATTTTAATTTTTGAATTATTATTAGCTATTTTTCTTTGTAAAGATAATTTTTGTGTTGGTTTAACTATACTAAGCAAAAAAATAGTATGTTTATTTTTACTAAATATTTGTTGTATAAAAAACTCTTTGTAAATAATTATTATATATTTTATAAATGTGGTATTGTAGTGTTACAATTGATGTGAAACATTTCTATGTAAAAAAAGTAATTCAAGTCGTATAATTGAGTTAACGAAAA
>CANQEN010000030.1 GCA_947595045.1 uncultured Bacilli bacterium
AAAAAAAAAAAAAAAAAAAACAAGTAGTTTTTTTGCTAATTATACTTGCTTTGTAAAATACATTTGATTTTATTATTATCTTATTATACCTTTTTTTTATTAATATGACTTTCTACATAGTTGAATAGTTGATTGTATTTAACATTCCCCAATATGCTTTGATGAAAAGTTAAACCTATTTTATCATTATTAGTTCTAATATGAAATGAATATTTACGTTTAACTAATTTTGTTATATCTATCCATTTATATTCTATTCTTTGATTATTCCACTTAGCTACTATTTCATTACTATCTAAGATAATATTATAAATACCATAGGCTTTATCTGTTTTTTTATCATTTTTACGTAAACTACTTATAATATACCATTTAGTAGTTATAAAAAGGAGTAATAATACACAAATTAAATAAATTAAGAAGCCAAGTAAAATAATCCAATTATCAAATTCTTCAAAGATGAAACCAGAATAAGCAATGTATGCATAAAGTAAAATACTAAGAACAAGAAAAATAATATTAGTTTTTATTCTTTTCTTTTGTAAAATTTTCTTTAAATCATCTCTTGTCCATTCATAAGTTATTGTCATTTTCTAACCCTCCAATACTTTCTTTAAAAATTGACCTGTATAACTATTTTCACATTTAGCTATTTCTTCAGGTGTTCCTTGTGCTACTACTTGTCCACCCATATTACCACCTTCTGGTCCTAAATCAATAATATGATCGGCTACTTTAATAACATCTAAATTGTGTTCAATAACAAGAACAGTATCTCCATTTTCAACTATACGATTTAAAATAACTAATAGTTTTTTAATATCATCAGTATGTAGACCAGTAGTTGGTTCATCTAAAATAAAGATACTTTTACCAGTTGGTTTTTTCTGTAATTCTTTAGCTAATTTTACTCTAGCTGCTTCTCCACCACTTAGAGTAGGAGCACTTTGCCCTAATTTAACATAAGAAAGTCCAACATCGTATAACATTTGTAATTTATTTTTTATTTTAGGAAAATTTTCAAAGAAAGTTAATGCTTCTTCTACTCTCATTTCTAATACATCATATATATTTTTATCTTTATATTTTATTTGTAATGTTTCTGTATTATATCTTGTTCCCCCACATACTTCACAAGGAACATAGACATCAGGTAAGAAATGCATTTCTATTTTTTTTACGCCATCACCCCAGCATGCTTCGCATCTTCCTCCTTTAACATTAAAAGAGAAACGACTTTTATCATATCCACGCATTTTAGCTTCTTTAGTTTGAGTAAATAATTCTCTAATATCATCAAATACTCCTGTATAAGTAGCTGGATTACTACGTGGTGTTCTACCTATTGGTGCTTGACTTATATCAATTACTTTATCGATATGCTCTAATCCTTTAATCATTTTATAAGCACCAGGTTTTTCTTTTCTATTATAAAGATTAGTAGCTAAAACACGATATAGTATTTGATTTACTAATGTACTTTTACCACTTCCACTTACACCAGTAACACAAATAAATTTACCTAAAGGAAATTTAACATTAATGTTTTTTAAATTATTTTCTTTAGCCCCTTTAATTTCTAAATATTTACCATTACCTTTTCTTCTCTCTTTAGGTACTTCTATTTTTTCTTTACCTAATAAATATTTACCCGTTAATGAATTAGGATTATGCATTACTTCTTCTGGTGTTCCTTGAGCTACTACTTCTCCACCATGTAGACCAGCTCTAGGACCAATATCAACCAAATAATCACTAGCTAACATCGTATCAGTGTCATGTTCAACCACTATTAATGTATTACCTAAATCACGCATATCTAACATTGATTGTATTAATTTAGCATTATCTCTTTGATGTAAACCAATACTTGGTTCATCTAATACATATAATACTCCTGTTAATCTAGAACCAATTTGCGTAGCTAATCTAATTCGTTGTGCTTCCCCACCACTTAAAGTGCCTGCACTACGACTTAAGGTTAAATATTCTATTCCAACATTGATTAGGAATGTTAATCTTGACATAATTTCTTTAATCAATAAATCAGCAATTTTTTGTTGTCCTTTATTTAATTTTAAATGTGTAAAAAAGTCATTTAGTTCCCCAATACTCATACAAGTCAATTCATAAATATTTTTTCGCCCTATTTTAACAGCTAAAACATCATTATTAAGTCTAGCTCCATGACAGATAGGACAAGTAAGTTCTGTCATGTATTGTTCAATCCATTCTCTAATCCAAGTACTTTTAGTTTCAATATATCTTCGTTCTAAATTATTGACAATTCCTTCAAAATAATCTTTAGTTTTTCTAGTATTCCCATTATTTGATTTATAATTAAATTCTAGTATATCATCACTACCATATAATAAAATATCTAATTCACCTTTAGTTAAATCTTTAACTGGTTTATATAAATCAATATTATAATATTTAGCTACTGTTGTAAGTTGTGTATAATAAGTATTAGAATCAGTATTAAGGGGTAGTATAGCTCCATCCATAATACTAAGGCTACGATCAGGAATAATTAAATCAACATCTATTTTTAATTTCATACCTAGTCCATTGCATTCAGGACAAGCACCATAAGGAGCATTAAAAGAAAACATTCTAGGTTCTAATGTTGGAAGCGAGAAATCACATTCAGGACAAGCATACTTCTCACTCATAACAATATCTTGTCCACCAATAACGTCAATAACAACTTTACCATTAGCCTCACGACTAGCTATTTCGATAGCTTCATATAAACGACTACGAATACCTTCTTTAATAACCAACCTGTCAATCACTACTGAAATATCATGTTTTTTTGTTTTACTTAAATTAATTTGTTCAGTTAAATTATATTCTTCTCCATCTATTTTAACCCTAACATAACCATCTCTTCTAAAGGATTCTAATCGTTCTTTATGAGTACCTTTTTCACCTATAACAACTGGACTCAATACTCTAATTTTAGTACCTAATTCTAATTCTAAAATTTGATTAGTCATTTCTTCTATACTTTGACTAGAAATAGGTTTTCCATGAATTGGACAATATGGAATACCAATTCGAGCATATAATAGACGCAAATAATCATATATTTCCGTAACTGTTCCAACTGTACTTCGTGGATTTTTATTAGTTGTTTTTTGATCAATACTAATTGATGGACTGAGTCCTTCTATTGAATCTACATCAGGTTTTTCACTTCCTCCTAAGAATTGCCTAGCATAAGCACTTAAAGACTCTACATATCTCCTTTGTCCTTCAGCATAAATAGTATCAAAAGCTAAACTACTTTTACCACTTCCACTTACACCTGTCATAACAATTAGCTTATTTTTAGGCAGTTCTATATTAATATTTTTTAAATTATTCTCTCTAGCACCTTTTACAATAATTTTATCCATACATCTCACCTCAAATATTTATATTATACAATGAAAACATTTGACTAGCAAATGTTTTTTTATTTTTTAAATGGATTTACTTGTTTTAATGAACGCATACTATTTATTGTATCTTGTTTTTGCTTTAATATAGGACTAACTTGTTTATTTGTTTTATTAGTAATATAAATTGTATTATTACTACTAGCTGATTGTTTTATAATATTATTTCTAGCTTGACTAGCTGTACTAACACCACCATTATTTTGTGCTATTGCATTTAATACTTGATGCATATTATTTAGATGCACTTCACCATTTCTAAATGCAGTATCATTATTAACTATTCGATTATTATTAATATAAGTATTACGTTTCATGAACCCTTGATTTTGACTCATCATTTCCACTTACCTTGAACAAAACAGTAATCTTCATAACTACAATCTTTTTTAGAAAATTGATATTCATATTGTTTAAACTTTTGTTTATTTTCAGTTACTTTAGTCGTCAATTCATTAAGCCTATCACCATCTTTAAAAGTACCATCACTAATTAAATTAGTCATATTATAATCGCTATATAATTGATAACTATTAGTTGAATTAGTAACTTTAGCAAATCCCACATACTTATCTACATATATAGTCTCATTTTCTTTTTCTCCCTTAGCTGATACAGGTACTGTTATATCATAGTATTCGATATCACTTTCTTGTATAGGATTACAATCACCATAATATATATAACGATTAGCTACTTCATCATACTTCCAAGTCCCTACATATACCGTATCTGTATTGACACTAGGCACTACAAAATCAGTAAATTGAAAATTGGTTGTTTTAGAAAATAGATTATTAATTCTAAGCTCTATATATTGAGCATTAAACGTTTTTTGTTTATCAGGAGTACTACAATAAGCTGAATTATATCCTTCATTATAATTAGCTAAATTACCTGTATAAACATGAATAAATGCATTATATAAAATATCATTATTACTAAAATCAGCCATTGTCAATGATTCTCTATTATAATAGCTATTTATATCATATTTAGAATTACGCATGATAGGATATACTAAATCTTTAACAACATTACTATCAATGGTAATTTCCTCTAATTCTTCTTTTTCTTCTATTTCTTTTGGAGCTTGATAAGTAGATTTTTTTGGTCTATTTTCTACATTCTTATAAATAGATGACATGTAAAAAATTAATAGTCCCATTAAAATAACAGCAACAATATACACTATCACATTAGCCGGTGGCCGTTCATTTATTACTTTTTCATTAAGATCAGGCGTGTTAGTCTCATCACCATTAATTTTATTAATTTCTCCTTTATCTTCCACTTCTTTATTTTCAATCTCTTTATCTTTCTTATCATCATCAATGATAATCTGTTCTAACACTTTTTTTTCATATTTAACTTTATCATCTTTTGCTTCATTATTAGCCATACTATGCCTCCCTATTCTCTATATTAACGAATCTCTTAAATAAACATCAACACCATTAATAGTATATACAGTAATAATACATGCCTCTATTATTTTAATAAATCCTAAACCTGTTATAACTATATCCTGGTGACCTTTTATATTTAAAATATGCTTTGTCAAATCAATTAAATTATCTTTATCTTTATATATTCTATTAATAACTAACTTATTAGACAAGAAAAAAGTTATACTATTACTACTATTACAATCCAATCGCAATATTTCATCGATAATAAAAATCTGATGACCTTTTACTTGATAAGTAATAGGTCTAATTGTCTTCATTGGTGTAATTTTCTTTAAAGTATCAACTGATATAAAATTAGCAATACTACCATTCTCTAATAATCCTGGTGTATCTATTAAAGTTAAATCATCATCAATAATTGCTTCTATCGTATTTAATGTTGTAGATGGTAAAATACTAGTTGTAATACTAGAAAATTTATTATCAGTATAATTATATAATAATTTATTCATCATTGAAGACTTTCCAGCATTAGTATATCCAATAACGTATACTTTAGTACTAGTTTTATATTGTTTTATTTTAATCAATAATTCATCCAAATGATAATTAGTATTTGAACTAATTAATATAGTATCACATACTCCTAAATGATATTGATTAAAATAATTAATTATTTTATCTTCATATAGTGATTTAGGTAATAAATCTCTTTTAGTTAAAACTAATAACATAGGATTATTATTAATAATATTTCTTATTTCAGCTAAATGTGCAGGAATAGAAAATAAATCAACTACTAATATTACTAAATCATTCGTTTTATTGATACTATTTAAAATATCTATATAATCAACATTATCTTTAATTAAAACTTGATAATCATTATAATGCTTAATACGAAAACATCTTTCACATAAAGGATTATCAAGCGATTTAGTATATCCCTCTAGCTTACAATCAATAGTTTGTAATAAAGATCCACAACCACTACATTTATTCATAGTAACGACCTTTAGTAAACAAATCTAACTTACGTAGTTTTTTTAACTTCTTTTTTTCAATTATTCTTCTAATACGAGCTAAAGGAAATTCTTTCTTACTAATGGGATCAACTAATACCGTTGTAATACCAACATTATTTCCACCAGCTATGTCATCCATCACAGAATCACCAATAATAGCTACTTCACTAAAAGCTAATTGATATTTTTTAATAACGGCTAAAAAACTTTTAGATGATGGTTTTCTAGCTGATGATACAGCATCTACTTTTAATAATTTTTGAAATTTATTAACCCGGAACTTAGGACTATTAGAAAAAATTATTAATTTGAAATCATGTTTTTTCAAATCATCAAATAAAGTAGTCAATTCATTACTTGGCTCACTTTCAGTAATAGGAGCAATAGTATTATCTAAATCAAATAATAAACATTTTACTCCACGGGATAATAATGTTTCATAATTGATGGTATAAATATCTTTTTGATAAATATCTGGTACATATTTCTCCATATAATTATCCCTCCAATTACTCTATTAAATATTTTATCATATATATTTATTGTGTGCAATTAATTTTTTTACTATCAAAACAAAAGTAAAATTCAATAAATAAATTTATCTGATTTCATTTAAGAAATCTCGTGGTTTTTTCTGCTTCTAAGAATTTCAGTCCTCCACATAATATATTTATATTCATATTTAAATCGCTTTCTATTTCTAGTTCACAACTATTACATTTAGTTAGAAATTCAATTTAATACAAAAGAGAAAAATATTTTTTGTATCAAATTTTTGGTGTGAATTAAAATTATTAATCTTAATTTCAATTTATTATTATATAAAAAAAATCGATAAATTAGAAATTATCTCTACTTAACGATTCTTTAAATAACCTTCATAAATCTTTATTTAAGAAAATTTTAATTTTCTTTTGGTGATAGTACTAACTGTTTTTCTTTTTAGTTGTTGAAGATTTAGTAGTTTCTGTTTTTTTAGTTGTTTTTGGTTTACTAGTAGTATTTTTTTTAGTAGTTGTTTTTTTAGTTTTAGAAGTTGTATTTTTCACAGGCTTAACTGCCTCTTCTTTAATTTCTACCACTTCTACAGGTTTTATAGCTGGAGTAACCTCAGCTTTTAATTCTTCTTCAATATTAATAAAGAAATAAATTAAAGAAGCTAATGCCCCACCAATCAATGGTCCAACAATAAATACCCAAACTTGTTCTAATTCTTCACCACCTAAGAAGATAGCTGGTGCTAAACTACGGGCTGGATTAACTGAAGTACCAGTTAACTTAATACCTAATAAATGAACTAATGTTAAAGCAAGACCAATAACAATAGGTGCTACACTATCTTTCTTCTTATCCTTAGTAACCCCCATTACACAAAATACAAATACAAAAGTTAAAATAACCTCAGTAACAAGTGCTCCTAACATAGTAATGCTAGATGAAGCCAAATCACCATATGTATTAGCTCCAAGTCCAATAAATTTCCAATCACCTAAACTAGTAGAGTTTAAAATTAAAATTAATAAACCACTACCAGCAAGAGCACCTAAAACTTGAGCAATAACATAAAAAATAAAATCTTTTGTTGAAAGTTCCTTATCTATCCATTTAGCAAATGACACAGCTGGATTAACATGTGCTCCTGACACATTACCTATAACATAGCCAATAGCCACAATACTTAAACCAAAAGCTAAAGCTGTGGCCACTAAATTCGCATTTGAAACAACAGCAACTCCACAACCAAACAAAACCAAAATACAAGTTCCTAAAAACTCACAAAGATATTTTCTCATACACTATATCTCCCTTCCAGCTATATTTTAACACAATTGCTAAAAATTGGCAATCTTTTCTCTGATTTTATTGGGAATTTAAACCTCAAATAGCAATATACTTAGTCATATCACTTTTAACCATTATTGGTAGTATAAATAGAATGAAATTAGTAATAAAAAAATAAAAATTTATCTTAAACTTTAAAAATTTTACCCCATAAATATTTTTATTTAGTTAAAAGTAATATGATTAAATATACCTCTACCTTAAATTTATATCAACTTTTTTCTCAATAAATTTTTCCTATCACCATTCTGTCATGTACCCATGATATCATTTTACTTTTTAAGTTGCAATATATTTTGATATTTATTTACCTACAATAATAATGTATATTTATTAGTAAAAATTACAATTATAGTGCAATTTTTTATTGCTTGCTTTTATTTATAAAGAAATTTTATCATAAAAATTTATATACTAAAAAAGTAAGTATTGCTACTTACCTTTTTAATTATTCTCTATTTCATCTAAAAAATCATCAATAGTCATAATTCGTTCATCTATACTATCTAATGAGACAGAATCTTCTACTGTAGTATGATTATCATTTATATCTTCTGCCTTAGTTAATTCTTGATTAACAAAAACTCTCAGTACTAATTGTTTTACTATTTGAGTACCAGTTGAATAACGATCTGTTATTGGTAACTCAGTTAATTTAATTGTTTTAAATCCATCTTTTAATTTTAAAGTTAAAACATGCTTATTATTTACTATAAAACTATTTAAAATATAATATGGATTAGTCTTAACATCTCTAACCACTAATACACCCTTACGTGTTCTAGATGTTACATCAAATTCATTTATCTTTATTCTTTTACCTGTACCTTTATTAGTTATAATAGTAACATATTCTTCATTACTAAATATATTAGCACTTACTACATTATCATCTTTTAAATTAATGGCTTTAACCCCACTACCTTTAATACCAGTAATTGGTATTTCATCTATTTTATATCTTAACCCATATCCTTTATATGTTACTATAAATACCTCACTACCTTGATAATTAGATACTGTTATTAATTCATCATTTTCTTTCAACTTCATACATACCATTGGTTTACTATATCGTTGTACTTTAAAATCTTCTAACATAGTTCTTTTTACCATACCATTTTTAGTAAATAATGTTATATATTCCTTATTATCAAAATTAGTCACTGGTATCACTTTTATGATATTTTCATTAGATGATATATTAATTATATTACTTATATGTTTACCTAAGTCTTTCCATTTTAAATCTGGTAATTCATGAATTGGTACATATAAATAATTACCTTTATCAGTAAATAATAATATAGTATCCATGGTATTTAATTCATAAAGACCAATAACATAGTCTCCTTCTTTTAGAGAAGTATCTCCATCAGATGTAGCATAACTACGTTTAGATACTCTTTTTACATAACCATCATTAGTTACTACCACGATACAATCTTCTTTAGTTATCATTGATGTAGTATCAATTGTTATTTTAGTTATTTCATCATGAATAGCTGTTTTACGAGGAGTAGCATATTCTTTTTTTATTTTTCTTAATTCATCTTTCATAACATTTTTAAGTTTTTCTTCATCACTCAAAATAGCTTCTAATCCTTTTATTATTAAAGTTAAATTTTTATGTTCTGTTTCTAATTCAATCACATCTGTATTAGTTAAACGATATAATTGTAACGTTACTATAGCATCTGCTTGTTCTTTAGTAAATTGATATTCTAAAACTAAATTATTAATAGCATCACTTTTATTTTTACTAGCTCTTATAGTTTTAATTACTTCATCTAAGATAGCTAAAGCTTTTATTAATCCTTCTACTATATGCATTCTAGCTTTAGCATGTTCTAAATCATAATTAGTTCTTTTAGTTATTACTTCTCTTTGATGCGCTATATAAGCATCTAGTACAGGTAATATTCCTACTACCATAGGTCTTCTATTTATAATAGTTACCATATTATAAGTATATGCTACTTGCAAATCAGTATTTTTTAATAAATAATTAATAATTAATTCTTGATTAGCATCTTTCTTTAAATCAATAACGATTCTAACAGGATCAGTTCTATCTGATTCATCTCTAATCTCACTAATACCTTCTATTTTTTTATCTATCATGATATCAGTCATTTTTTCTACTAAGTTTTTTTTATTTACTTCAAAAGGTATTTCACTAATAATTATTTGAGCTTTGCCTTTTTCTTTAACAATATCATATTTAGATTTAATAATTATTTTTCCACGACCAGTAGTTAAGGCGTCAATTATTCCTTGTTTACCTTCTACTATAGCCCCAGTAGGAAAGTCTGGTCCTTTTACAATATCCAATATAGTATCTAAGTGACAGTTAGGTGAGTCTATCCTTTTAATAGTAGCATCTATTACTTCTCCTAAATTATGAGGAGGAATATTAGTAGCATAACCAGCACTTATGCCATTAGCTCCATTAACTAATAAATTAGGATATTTAGCTGGTAATACGGTTGGCTCATATAATGTATCATCAAAATTAGGACTCCATTCAATAGTATTTTTATCAATATCTTTTAATAATTCTCCTGCTATTTTAGATAATCTAGCTTCAGTATAACGCATCGCTGCTGCCCCATCACCATCCATAGAACCATTATTACCATGCATATCAATATAACATTCATTTTGCTTCCACCATTGGCTCATTCTAACCATTGCTTCATATATACTAGAATCACCGTGTGGATGATAATGCCCCATTACATTTCCTACAGCTGTAGCTGATTTTTTATGGGCTCTATCATATGTATTTTTATCTCGGTACATAGCATATAATATACGTCTTTGCACTGGTTTTAATCCATCTCTAACATCAGGTATAGCCCTATCTTGAATAATTTCTTTAGCATAATCACCAAATCTTTTACCCATAATTTCTTCTAATGTATAATGATATATTTTGTTTAACACTTCAGTCATTTTACACCTTCTTATATTGTTTTTCTATTTGAATATTTTTTCTTATATCAAAATCATATAATTCAGGAGCTAAATATTTCTTCATTAAATATAATTTTAAAGTTTTATACATTATGTTATTTTGATAACTATTTAATTCACTATTTAATTCTGTATCTAAAACATCATATCTTAAGTCTTTAATATCATACAAAAAACTATTATGAATTTTTTTAGCATCATCAAATACGGCTAAACAATTATTATATCCTTTAATAGCTATTGTATTATTAGAATATTTATAATCTAATTTATATGGTTTAATCCTTTCAATAATATTATACAATTTCTTAGCATAACATACCGGCAAAAAGCTATTATCTTTATCTATTCTATACAAAGATTTAGCTAATTTGGCTAAATTAAGACCATTAATAAAAATACCAGCTTGACCATTCATTTCTCCATACAATCTAACTTTAGTATTATGAGCTTGGTTATCTGCACGATTATTGCCAGCCACATTACTAACTTTATTAATATCAATACCATATAGATTAAAAATATAAGTAACTATTTCTGAATATGAACGATTAAATTTACGAGCTATAATATCACTAGCTATAATCAAACTATCCGTATTAGGAAAATTACCATATAAATTCTGTATAATATTTTGCAATAATTGTTGTTTGCTAGTAATAAAATCAGTTGGTAGAAATGATGCCCCTAAACAATTGCATTCAATTAATTCTTTTAGAGTATACTTTATAGGATAATTAGAATCAAGTTGACATATAGGCTTATTTAGGTCAACTAAATGTAGTTGATGTAATTTAAGAAAAAGCATTAATGTAAATATCTGAGTTATTTCATCAATATCGAAATACATATCTCTATTTATTGCTTGATCCTTACCATTATGCCCTCCCATTACATTAATATAATAATCCTGCTTACCAGTTAAATATACAGTTGTAGATATCCCCCTAACTATCTTTTTATCTAATAATTCCTTAGTCAAAAAAGTAATATCATCAATTACTTTTTTCATAGCCATGGAATATGGCATCCCAGCTACTTGTTTTAATTCTTCCTTAAGTCGCATTTTTTCTATTTCATGTAGGTCCTTAAAATTTCTATTTATTATTCTATCTAATCCTTTTTCTAAATCTTTATATAACATAATCATCTCTTAAAGAAAATTCCACATTTTCTTCAATCCATTCCTTCCTAGGTTCAACCTTGTCTCCCATTAAAATACTAACTCTTCTCTCTGCTAAAGCAGCATCATTTATATTTACTTTTATTAAACTACGTGTTTTAGGATCCATCGTCGTTTCCCATAATTGCGTAGCATCCATCTCTCCTAACCCTTTATATCTCTGAGTCTTACTAGTTTTACCTTTAAAATGATCTAATATTGCTTTACGATCGTCCTCCGTCCATGCATAATACGCCTCTTTACCACTTTCTATTTTATACAAAGGTGGCATCGCTATATATAGATGTCCTTCTTCTATTAATGGCTTCATATAACGATAAAAGAATGTTAATAATAATATTTGAATATGTGAACCATCTACATCAGCATCAGTCATAATAATAACTTTATCATAATTACAATCTTTAATATCAAAATCACTACCAGCCCCAGCTCCAATAGCATGAATCATAGTATTAATTTCTTCATTTTTATATGCCTCTTCTAATCTAGCTTTCTCAGTATTCAACACTTTTCCTCTCAAAGGTAATATAGCTTGAAATTTTTTATCACGGCCACTCTTAGCTGAACCACCAGCACTATCTCCCTCTACTAAAAATAATTCATTTATTTTAGCATTTTTTGACTGAGCTGGTGTTAATTTACCATTAATAGCTCTTTCTTTTCGCCCTTTATCTTTACCGTTACGAGCTTCTTCACGAGCTTTTCTAGCTGCTTCTCTAACCATTTTACTTTTAATAATTTTACTAACTAAAGTAGTTGCTATTTCCTTATTTTCTTCTAAAAAGAAAGATAACTTTTCAGATACAATACTCTCAACTACTGGTCTAGCTATTGGCGTACCCAGTTTACCTTTTGTTTGTCCTTCAAATTGTAATAATGCTTCAGGTATCTTTAAACTAATAATAGCTGTTAACCCTTCACGAGTATCCGGCCCCTCTAAATTTTTATCTTTAGCTTTTAAATAACCATTACTCCTAGCATATTCATTAAATACTTTAGTAATAGCTGTTTTTAATCCTACTTCATGAGTTCCCCCATCACTAGTTTTAACATTATTTACAAATGATATAATATTTTCAGCATAAGTATCAGTATATTGAAATGCTACTGAAACTTCAATTTTATCCTTTATTCCATTAAACTCCACTACCTGATGTAACTCTTTCTTATTATCATTTAGATATTTTACAAAAGCTTCTAAACCATTTTCATAATAGAATGTTTCTTCCTTTTTATCTTCTTCATCTATTACTTGAACAGTTAATCCTTCAAGCAAAAAAGCACATTCTTGCATTCTTTCACATACTGTTGTAAAAGAAAACTGAGTAGATGAAAATATCGTATCATCAGGCATAAATCTCACTTTAGTACCTGTTTTAAATGTTTTATCTTTCCTCATCAATGGAACATCAACTTGCCCACCATTTTTAAATGAAATAAAATGTTCATAACCATCTCTTTTAATAGTTACTTCCATCCATTTAGATAAAGCATTAACTACACTAGCACCTACACCATGTAACCCTCCAGATACTGTATAACCACTAGTTTCAAATTTACCACCTGCATGCAATACCGTATATATTACTTCCGGTGTACTTTTACCACTAGCATGCATACCAACTGGTACTCCACGTCCCTCATCTTCAACAGTAACACTATGATCACTATGCAAAATAATCTTTATTTTTTTACCATAACCACTTAATACCTCATCAATACCATTATCGACTATTTCCCATATTAAATGATGTAATCCTCGTTTATCAGTAGACCCGATATACATACCAGGTCTTTTTCTAACCGCCTCTAAACCCTCTAATATTTTAATTGATTTTTCATCATATTGTGCCATATCATTCACCACATTGATTATACCAAAAAAAGAATAAAATAACAAATATTTTATTCCTTTACCCTTATTTTAAAAGCTAAACCAGTCCTACAGACCTAATACATATGGTGAACTTGATGCACCAGTTCCAGTACCTGTTATTTTTACACTGGATTTAAGATTCACTACCGGATGGATATCTCCACTGTTGGTATGAGGATTATTAAATCCAATTCTCCCGTCCGCCATAATTTCATCGACTGCTCTTGCGGATTCAGAAGATGGGGTCAAGGTGAATTTCCACTTCTCATTAAAGATCCAGTCACTATCCTTACAAGCCTCTAGTTTTATCCACTCTGAAACAGGACTAGTACAAATTTTACCATCTGTTGCCAATATATAATCACTCGGATATACTAGTCCAACATATCCAACCCATATTGTGGTTCGGATAACAGTATCATTATCTGAGGAATTAGTTTTCTCAGATCTCACCCACGTATAAGTACCTCTCTCTGAATCCATAAGGTTGACTACATTACTCAATGAGCTATTTGATCGTAAATCGCTTGTAATCGATCCCAAATACCATGTACTCTTCTCTATCATATTCTTGGCTTCTTCACTTAAACCTTTTGGATTACCATTACTTCCTGTAAAATCACAGGCTGTTGTTGCATTATTAGAGTTATTATAACACTTTCCACTTGCTCTATTCCAATATAAACTTCCTGTTGTAGTACCATCTACTGTTTCATTCTCATATCCTGGATTCAATAGCTTCATTAAATCGGCTTGACTCCATTCATTTATTCCATATCCATAATTTATACTTGTATCTGATGTATCCCAAGAATATTTTCCTATTGACTCATCTCTGATTAATTTAACCTTTCCATCGATTATCCCCATGATTCGCCATGTTTCATCATTAAAAGTCACATAGTTATTTGGTGTAGCTCCTCTATATCTGATATTGCCATATGGGTCTACAAAGATATTATCATCATTTTCAGCCTCTGCCAATTCTTTTAGTATCGTTCCATATAGAGTATCACTATCAGCTGTTGTATATCTTTTACTACTACTTCCTACTTGCGCATTACCTACTTCTAT
>CANQEN010000031.1 GCA_947595045.1 uncultured Bacilli bacterium
CCCCAATTGAGTATAGAACTCAATTAGGGTTTAAATAAATATCTTTTTATTGTCTACTTTTTATTGACAAGTTCAATGCATTTGTATTCTATCTTTTTAAACATTACATGTTTCTTGCAAAGTTAGTTCAAAATAATTTCCATTATAATATGCTCTTACAGAATAATTGCTATAATCATCAAAAGCTGTTACATTCTCAGATTCTAAAGCACCTGATGTTACTAAGTCCTCAATATCAATGCAATATTCACTACCCTCAACTTCTAAAAATTCATTTGTATTATAATCAATATATACTCTAGCTGCTTCAATGATAAGATTTTCATTTAATTCTTTATAATTGCTTTTATTATTATAAAAATTATTGATAATATTAGGTAATAATAATCCCAATATTAAAGCCATAATAACTAATACACCTAATACCTCTATCAAAGTAAACCCTTTTTCTAATTTCATTCAATCATTCCCATCTAATTTAGCTTGAGCATATAATTTTTTAACCTCTTTTACCGATAATTTGCGATATTCGCCCGATTTTAAATCATCAACTGTTAAAAAACTAATACCATATCTTCTTAATTTTAAAACCTTATAACCTATTGCCTCAAATAATTTTTTTATTTGATGATTTCTACCCTCATAAATAGCTATAGTTACCACCGAACTATTGTCTCTTTTATTAACCTTTTTTACTTTAACTTTAGCTTTACCTGTCTTTTTACCATCTATAACCATTCCCCGGCTAATTCGTGATAACTGTTCCCTTGTTGGTATTCCATTTATTTTGGCAATATATAGTTTCTCTATATGATTTTTAGGATGTAATAATAAATTAGTTAACTCCCCATCATTAGTTAATATTAAAGCTCCAGTCGTATCATAATCTAATCTACCTACAGGATATATTCGTTTATTCTCTTTTATTAAATCTACCACTGTTTTACGCTTTTTATCATCACTAACACTTGTTATTATTCCTCTAGGTTTATTTAATAAATAATATACTTTATCTTCTTTAGTATCTAAAGCCATCCCATTGACAACTATATTATCTGTATAATTCACTTTTGTACCTAACTTGGTAACAATCTTTCCGTTTACTTCAACTAATCCTTTAGCAATATATTCCTCAGCTTTTCTTCTAGAACAGAAACCTGTTGTCGCTATTACTTTTTGTAATCGTTCCATATTAAGCTTCATTCCTTTCACTTCGTTCAAGATAAACATAGACATGAACAATATAATTATTTTTCACATTATAACCAACTTAATTATAGCAAAATCATTAAATATTTACAAGTAACTAAAAAGATATACTATTCGCAAGTATATCCATAATTACTACTTTCTAACTCTGTTTTGTATTCATCGTACGTTAGCGTAACATTATATTGTTTTTTATCATCATCTGACATTTTACTAGTATCTGCCTCTACTGTTAAAGTAACAGTACCATTGGCATTTGAACTTTTAGCAGAAAAACCAGCATGTTTTTTATAATCATTTACAGCTACTTTTGCTGATTGAACATATGGTTCTATAAAGTTGACATAATCAGGTGCTAAAGTAACTATTTCTTGAATTATAATTTTAGATGCCTTTTCATCCTTAAAGCGAACAATATAATTACTCTCTGTACTACTATCTATTTCATTATTAACTTTTTTACATACTAATTCTTTTTCTTTAGCACACCCACCTAATAATAAGATTACAACCAATAAAAAGATATATTTATATCTCATGCTCTACCTCCAATATCATTATAACATTTATATTGGGATAAGTAAAATGCAGTAATAATTACTTATTAATTTTGACTTTTACTGAATTATCATCACTATTCTCAACTTGACATAATATTTTCATCAAATTATCGCCAAAGTTAGGATCTAGCGCATATAAACTATCTAATTGATTTTCTTTTAAAAGATTGGGATAATTCCTTGATTCGAAACAATAAGGAATAACTATTCTAGGTTGTTTAATCTGTCTCTTACTACAAATATGTTTCACTACTTTACCCAATTGAATGGGATATGGAAATGTATTTTGTAGTTTTAACATCTGGTTCGTTTCCTTTCCTATTTCTTCAACATTTACTTCTTCTCGATCAATAAAATTGTCGATAAAAACTATATCAGGTATAAAATCAGTATCATAATATAAATAGAAAAGAAAATCATATATATTTTCAACCCTTTTTATATCATTACCATTCTGTCCTGAAAGTAAATTCTTAATAAGATCGTCTAAACTATTTTTAGTATAACATAATATTTGCATAAAACCTCCTCAATATAAAGCTATTATACAAAAAAAAAAAAAAAAAAAAACAAGTGTTTTTTTCGTAAATTATACTTGTTAATTAAAAAATAATATTTTACAAATAATAAAACTAGTAATAATACCTACTGCATCAGCAAATAAACTAGTTGCAAATGCATATCTTGTTTTTTTTATGCCAATACTACCATAATATAAAGCTAAAACATAAAAAGTAGTATCAGTTGATCCTTGAATAGTAGAAGCAAGTAAGCTTATATAATGGTCTACACCAAATTTTTGATATATATTATTTAGAAGAGCTAATGTAGCATTACCAGATATTGGACGCATAATAGCTAGTGATAATACTTCTATAGGTATTTGAATTATGTTTCCTAGAAAACCTATTATCCAATTTAAAAAGCCACTTTCAATTAAAATATTAACACTTAAAATCATAGCTATTAAATTAGGAAAAATAGTATATATCATTTTAAAACTTTCACATACCCCATCTATAAAGCTATCATAAATATCTATCTTTTTATGAAAGCCATATAAAACTACTCCTAAAATCATTAAAGGTATTATATAATTAGACATTAGTATATCTCCTAGCTAAAATACGATCAATAATAATACCAGCTAAAGTGGATGCTAAAGTTGCTATAAAAGATGATAATACGGTTATGGTTGGACTAGTACTACCGTATAATAGCCGTAAAGCAATTATCGTAGTAGGAATAACCGTTAAACCACTAGTATTGATAGTAGTAAAAGTAATCATACTTCGACTTGCTACTTTTTTATTTTCATTTAATTCTTGTAAACTACTCATAGCTTTTAATCCAAAGGGAGTAGCTGCACTACCTAAACCAAAGATATTAGCTATCATATTACTAGCCATATAACTAAGTGATATATGATTTTTAGGTACTTCTGGAAATAATTTACCTAATATAATAGATAATTTAAGAGATAATATATCTAATAGTCCACTATTAGTAGCGATATTAGTTATACCCAGCCATAAAGCAATAACTGGAAATATTTGCATCATTAATTCTAAACTACTTTTAGCACTTTCCAATATAACATTATTAATAGTACTAATATTACCACTTAAAAGACTAAAAATAATACCTATAGCTATAAAAAAAGTCCATATTTTATTTACCATAATTTACCAATCCACTTCCAAAAACTAGTATTACTTTGTTTCCTTTTAGTAGCTATAATTTTTTGTCTAGTTACTTCTTTATCATTAATATATACAAGTACATTACCACATACTCCCTCTCTTGGTTGTTCCTCTAATTCATATTTTAAAACCACCTTATCATCTTTATTAATGGCATAACTATAATCATCTAATAATTTTAAATCATATATACCGTAATATATATCATCATATAACTTTAAATCTCCTTCTTTCAATATTTCAAAACGTTTATAATTTTTAAATCCATAATTAAACATATCTTTATGATCACTAAAATCATTACCATCATTTAAAGTTACACTAACTAAATTTAAATTATCTTTACTAGCTGTTGTAACTAATGTTCGTCTAGCTTTTTCAGTATAACCAGTTTTACCACCAGTAGTATATTCATATTGGAATAATAATTTATTCTTATTATGCCATACATAAGTATTCTTATTAGTTTTTAAAGTATATTCTTTCGTTTTAACTATTTCTTTATAATCATCTAATTTCATAGCATAACTAGTTAAAATAGCCATATCATATGCTGTTGATATATTACCTCCATCTTCTTGATCTAGTCCATTAGGATTTCTAAAAATAGTATTTTTCATACCTATTTCTTGAGCTTTATTATTCATCATAGTAACAAATTCTTCAACACTATTTCCTACATATTTAGCTATAGCTAATGAAGCATCATTACCACTTCTAAGCATTAATCCATATACTAAATCTCTTAATTTCATCTTTTCACCAACTTGAATATATATAGCTGATCCATAAGCTTTTTTTATTTCTTCACCAATTGTAACTTCTTTATCAAGTTTGCCTGACTCAATAGCTATAACAGCTGTCATAATTTTAGAAATAGAAGCAACTCCTCTAGTTTCATGAATATTTTTAGCATATAAAATACGTTCACTATCCATATCCATTAAAATAGCACTACTAGCACTAACCTCTAATCCATAACTTTTTATTGGTATTAACATAATTAATAAAAAAAGAATTATTTTTTTCATACTGTCACCTATAACAAGAATATGAAAAAAAGGACATATTTATGTCCCTTCAATACTTTCTAAACAGGATTCCAATAATTTCTCAACATTAGTCATAATTTCACTTCTTTCATATTATTTCTAACATTTAAACTAAATAAATTTTGTTGCTTTTACCCTTATTTTTTTATTTTTTTGCGTTTTCTTACAACATATGATAATACAATAAAGCCTACTTTTTTATTTATTTTATCTAATAAATACATTTCAAATAACTACTAATTTCATAAAAAAAGACTATCAACACATTGTACTTTGTCAACAGTCTCAAGATATAATCATGTTCATTCTTCTAATAACCAATCAATAATATTTTTATGAATAATTCCATTTAAAGAAAAATCAAATTTATCCATTGATAATACATATTTAGGATAATTATCATCAATTTTTTTATATATATCAAATTCCCTTTTAATAATAGAATCATCAGCTAATAAATAGGCAACTTGCACATATATTTTTTCATCACATTTAGTAGCAATAAAATCTATTTCTCCATCAGGTATATTACCAATATTAACATTATATCCTCTAGCAATTAATTCATTATATACAATATTCTCCAAATATGCTCCCATTTGTGGTCTACGATTTTCACTTAATATATTATTAAACCCTAAATCAATTAAATAATATTTATATTTACCAGTCAAAATTCTTTTACCACGAACATCATATCGTTCCACTTTAGATATAAGGTTAGCTTTATATATATATTCTAAATAATTATATATAGTTTCTAATGATACCACTCTATTTTCCATTTCAAGATACTTCTTTAATTTTTCTGATGAAAAAGTTTGCGATGGCGTAGTTAATATATAAGTTACAATCCGATTTAATAAATCAATATCTTTAATTTTAAATCTAGCAATAATATCCTTTATTACTATAGAATCATAAAGATCAACTAAATAAGTTTTTATCGACAACTCATCTGTTTGCATAAATCTTTGTGGCATCCCACCCCATTTTAAATAATCATTAAATACTTCTTCGAGTTCTTTTGAATCTGATATTTCTTTTAACTCAGATACTTCTTTAAAAGTAAATGGTGTTATCTTAAAACTTACATATCTACCAGCAATATGAGTAGCTAAATCACTAGACAATAAATCACTATTAGATCCTGTTAAAAAGATAGACGTATTTTTAGTCACTCTAAGTGAATTGACAACTTTCTCCCAAGAATTTACATTTTGTATCTCATCAAAAAATAAATAATATATATCATCATCAACTATTTTTTCCTCAATATATGTATGTAATTTTTTAGGATTAGTATATTCTTCATAATTATAATTTTCAAAATTAAGATAAATAATATGACTATCATCTATTCCTTTATTTTTAAGCTCATCGATAATCTGATTTAAAATAACCGATTTTCCTGAACGTCTAATCCCTATTAATACTTTAATCAATTCCTGATTATAAAAAGGTCTAATTTGCTTTAAATATCTTTCACGTATTATCATCTTTTAATTCCTTTCTACTTATATTATACTCTTAATATTCACAATTTGTCAAAAAATATTACGCTACAGCGTAATATTTTGCCCATTTTTTAATTTTATTACGATTTAACTATTAACTAACCATATCAATAAACTGTTCTAAAGTAGTTGAATCGTATATAGGATATCGTGGTATTTGATACTTATTATTACTTCTTTTAGCTTTTACATTACCACCAATAAAGGCTATTTTAAATCCTACTTCTTTTAATGCTTCAATTGCTGTAGCATTTGAGGCATAGAAAGGAAAACAGAATGAAGTATTATCATTAACAACACTAAGAGACATTCTTAAATCATTTAAAACCTGTTCTTTTGTAGAACACAACATCTGAGCTCCTCTAAATTGGCTAGAGCAAATACCTGCTGTATGCATATCATGAGTATGTGATTGTATATCTAAATAAGGTGATCGATAATTATTAATATCCCACCAACCTGTTATCAAAAATAAAGTAGCATGCATTTGATATTTTTCTAAAATAGGAATTAATTTATTACCATTATGAGCTCCTGTCCCCATAGCACCATCATCAACTGTTAATAAAACACTTTTCTCAGGTAATTCAATCTCTCCATACATCCATTTCTCAAATTCATGAATCGTTAATGTCTTATAACCATTATCCTTCAAATATTGTAATTGTTCTTCAAATTTAGATGTATCTAAACAAATACTTTCATTACAGGCTTCACCTATAGAACTATCATAAAAGAAATGATAATTAATAACAGCTATTTCTTGTTCACTATTAATATCATAAAGTGGTTCTTTTAACTTTACACCTCGTAACATCTCCTTTACTCTATCAATAGTAGTATCATTATTAATCTTATATTGATAATAAATATCTGATCCTACCGTATTTTGATTATCACTATCATAAATAGTTATATCATTACTAGTATCAATATTATAACCATATTTACTAGCTAACTCTTTACATTTATCATCACAACTGTTCTTTTTCAAAACAATTACTTTATCAGGCAACTTTATTTGTCCTGAAACCCAATATACTAAATCATTCATACTAATAGTCTGATAATTACTACTTTGCAAACTTTTGTAAATATCTTCTATCTTATTAGCATCTATATTATCATCAAAAGCTAATACACTAATAGCCTCAGTATTCTTTATATCTTCTTCACTATAATTAAATTCATTAGCTTTAACACTATAAATATTTCCAAGATACAATACATCATATAAATCATCATGTTTACGTATAACATCTAATGATATTGATTTATCAATAGTCAATATTAATTTATCATCTTTATATAAATTTATCTTATCAGCTTTAATCTTCCCTAACTGTAAATAATTGGTATTAACTGATCTAACTTCATCATTACTTTTACTTACATCTTCATAATAAACATAAAATGACGTATCTTTTACTTTAAAATATTTCTCTTTTTTATCATTTTTATCTAAAGATACTACAGTATCTTCTAAAAACTTCCCAACTACTTCATAATTATTATCGTCTAATTCATATAACAAACTATTTTTATTAACCTTAACTACTGAACTATAATACTTATCTATATCTTTTACTTGTCTAGTATTATATTTATATACCAATATCACTACTAAAGCTACAATAACTAGTATTATCGCTAAAAACATTATTACATTTTTCTTTTTCATAAACTCTCCTCACTATTGTATATATTATAACACAATATATACAAGAAAAATACACGATTATGATACATAAATACCGTGTATTTTTTCTTTATCAGTATTACTAGGTTCTTGTAATTTCCATTCACCATTTTCTTTAGTTAAATAAAAAGTAATTGTATATTTGACTTTATCTTTAGCTTTCTCCAATAAATCTAATTGATAATCATAATACTTAGATTCATCATATTCACCCTCATCATCCTTAAATTCATCTTTATCTTTGTCAGTAGTTAAAATATCACTATAATCTTTAACTTCTATTTCAGCCTCTACAGTTGCATTATCTCCATCAATTTTTTCATCTTTAATCTCATAAGTTAAATCTTGATAATGCTTTTTCATAATATCTCGATAACGATCTTTTTGATCATCTTTATAATCCATATCAGATATTAAATCCTCTAAATCGGTTAATACATTTTCATTAAGGGTCTGATAATTATTCAAATATCCTTCTACTTTTTTAGTTGGTGTATTGGTCATATCCTCTCCTAAAGAGCAACCTGACATTAATGTAATAGATAACAATAAGGTAATTATTTTTTTCATTTTGACCTCCCTTATTATCGTGTAACTATTCTGTTTTTTTATACGCCTGTATTTAAATTTTTTCTTTTTAATAAGAATTTACGAATCCAATCTACAGGAATAACAGTAAATGCTAACAATACCATAACTTGAAATTCAATAAAAGTTAACCCTGTAGTTCGAAAAATATTACCACCATAATAAATCAGTAGAATTTGAACAATGCATATTAAAGTAATAATAGCTATAAAAACTTTATTTTTAGCTAAATTAGCTATAATATTTATTCGGTGAGTACGAGCATTAAAACTATTAAAAATATCAATAAAAATAAATAAACCAAAGAAAGCAGTCATCAAAGTAGCATTATCATGATAAATAGTTTGAAAAAAAGGAATCTTTAAAAAGGCAAAGCACAATATTGACGAATAAATTCCAGTAAAAAGAATTTGATTTAACATATAACCATTTAGAATAGCTTCATTTTTTCGTTTAGGCTTTTCATTCATATACTCTAAAAGTGGTGGTTCGAAGGCAAAAGCCAAACCTGCCAAGGTATCCATTACCATATTAATCCACAACATTTGGATAACTGTAACTGGAGTATTAATACCTATAAAAGGACCAATAATACTCAAACTTAAAGCACATAAATTAATTGTCAACTGTAAAATAATAAATTTACGAATACTCTTAAAAATAGTTCTACCATATAAAATAGCTTTACTAATTGACATAAAATTATTATCTAAAATAACAATATCGCTAGCTTCTTTTGCTACTTCATTACCTGTTCCCATACTAAAACCTACATCAGCACGTTTAAGTGCAGGAGCATCATTAACACCATCACCTGTCATACCAACAACCATGTCTAATTCTTGACATATTCTTATTAGTCTACTCTTATCATGTGGCAACATTCTAGCAATAACCTTAATTTTGGAAATATTACTTTTTAGTTCACTATCACTCATCATATTTAATTCATCACCAGTAATAGCTGAATCTCCATCATGGTATAAACCTAATTCTTTCGCAATTGCTACAGCCGTATCTTTATGATCACCTGTCAACATAATTGTCTTAATACCAGCATTGTCAACTAACTGTATACCTTCCTTTACATTAGGCCGGATTTCATCTTTCATTACTAACAAACCAACTAATACCAAAGAATTAAAATTATCTGGCCTATAATTAGTATGAGCAGTCAAAGCTACTATCCTCATACCTTTTTTAGCTTTATCACCTATATAATTTAATAAATTTTGAATATCAAATCTAGATAATAACTCTTTAGAACCAACCTCATTATAGTAATATCGAACATACTTTAATAAAAACTCAGGTGCACCCTTAACTAAGCTAATCCTATCATTATCAATAATAGTAGTAATAGAATATTTCTTTTGACTATCAAAAGGTTGCTCAAAAACCTTTTGATAAGACAAATTATTTTTTTTAATAAATCGCAAAATAGCTTTATCAGTAGCATTACCACCAATAATATTATCCTGTTCAAAACTACTATCATTATTCATTGTACAAGAAATTTTAACAATTTTAGATAATTTTGTTTTAATTAAATCTTGATAATTATATTCTTTACCCTTACCAGATACAAACTTTACTACTTCTAATTCACCTTTAGTTAGCGTACCTGTCTTATCAGTAAACAATATATTTAAAGATCCAGCTGTTTCTATTCCCATCAATTTTCTAACCAAAACATTATCTTTCAACATTCTCTTCATATTTGATGATAATACTAACGTTACCATCATCGGTAAACCTTCAGGCACACAAACAATAATAATAGTAACAGCTAAAGTTAAAGCATATAACACATTAGCAAAATTAACCCCATTTAGAAATAAATACGAAATAAAAATAATAAATGCACCAACATAACCAATTTTACTAATAAACTGCGCTAACCCTGCTAATCTTAACTTTAATGGACTAACTGGCTGTTTTACCTTTAACTCATCAGCCATCTGACCATAAAAAGTATTACGACCCACTTTTTCAACTAACAATAAACCCTTACCAGATAAAACGACACATCCTTTTAAAACTTTATCATTAATTCTCTTGCGAGCTTCTTTACTTTCTCCATTCAGACTAGATTCATCGACCCCAACTTGTCCAGATATTATAACTCCATCAGCTGGTACTTTATCACCACTAGCTAAACTAACTATATCCCCTACCACTACATCGCTAACACTAATTTCTTTAAGCTTTCCATCCCTAATAACACGACACTTAATTTTAGCTACCTCATTCATTAAACTAGCAAATGCCTTATCACTACCATATTCAGATACACTTGAAATAAAAGAAGCCATAAAAATAGCAATTAAAATTCCCAACGTTTCAAACCAATCAAAACTTTGAAATAAAAAAATAGTCTTAATAGCTAAAGCAATCAATAAAATACGTATAATAGGATCCCCCAAAGAATGAATAACTAATTTAATAAAACTACTTTTTTTATAATCCCCAATATCATTAGTACCATACTTTTTTCTACTTTCAATTACTTCTTGTTCTGTAAGTCCTTGTTCTTTTACCATAGTTTGTCCTCCTAAATAACTATATTCATAAATTAACTATTTAGAAGAACTTTTTTTCTACATAATTTTATAACTAAATTTTACAATTATTTACACTTTTTTGCTTTCTTTATTATAATAATTATAGTATATTTTTTTATAACGTAGTATTATATAAATGGATAAGAGGAATAGAAATGGAAATTGATTTATCGAAATTAAAACAAACTAAAAAATGAACTGACAAATAATAATAAATCGTTTCTTAGTAATAATGATAAATTAAACAACGTGGTCCTTTCAACTATATCACCAATAGATACATCAGGATATTCAGAAGATATGGAAGAACATCATAAAGCTAAATAATTATATTATTTATAACATTTAAAGGCCCTCAATAATTGAGAGTCTTTTTTGAATGCTTAAAATAATAATAAAAGTATGTTTCAATTTCAATTCGTATACAAAATATTATAAAAATTTTTAATATAAAAAGTGTAATAATTTTCATTATTACACTAATTAATTAATAAATAAACATTTAATAATTCAGATTAATTGAATAATCTTCTTTTTGCTGTATAAGCTAATCCAGCTAACCCAACTAAAATTGTTCCAACTAATGTCATTAAGTTTACATCAGCTGTATTTGGATTTGCTTCACCAGAATCTGTTGTTCCAGCAGCAGCACCAGTACTGTTTTCATCACTAGTACTTGGATTTCCAACGATTATATTACCGTTTTCATCTTCAGTAGTAGCAGCATCACCAATTAAAATTTTTGCAGCATTTGTAGCTGAAGTAGTATAGCTTCCTCTATTAACAGGACCAACAATACTATTAGCAAAAGTTCCGTTAATAATCATTCCTGCATATTTATCTAGCATAACATCATTAAATGCAATTGCAGGTAATTCGTCAGCACTTTCAAAATAACCATCAGTTATAACTATTTTACCATCACGAGCTTGGTCGATGTAAACAGCATTTGTGCTTTCACTAATAAATGATCCACCATTAATTGCTAAATCAATTTTATCAGCAGTTGGATAACCTGTTCCCACAACAGCACCATTTATAATGTTAAGGGCTGATCCATTAGAAGCAGCATGTCCTGCTTTGCTAGTATTTTTTTCAGTACCAACAAATGTTCCACCATTAATTGTTACTTTACCTGAATTTACTTGCATTGCAGAAGCACCAGTAAATGTTCCAGCATTTACATTCCAGATTCCATAACCTGATGCATATAAAACTGTATTTTCTGCAGTATATGTTCCAGCATTTACATTAACTACAGGAGCTTTTGCGTTATAGCCAACTGTACCATTAACTTTAACAGCATATTGTTTAGCATCCCAAGTACCTGCTACATTAACAGTTACTCCAGGAGCAGTTGTACCATCAACTACTAATCCATATTTTTCACTTTTTACTGTAGTTTCACTACCAATTGTTACATTAGTGTCTTTACCATCAGTACCAACTACTTTAATTGCAACACCAGTAGTAGACTTTTCTTCTAATACAACAGTTCCTGTTGTTTCGAAACTACCACCTGCATTAACAGTAACTAGAGTAGTGTTAGAAGAACTTCCAACTAAAGTACCATTAGTTACAACAACTTTACCACTAACATTTACTGTTTTAGCATCAAAAGTTAATGTATAACCTGATAGATCTAATGTAATATCCTTATCAGCAGCTACTGTTAAATCAACACCACTGAATGTAATACCATCTTTCAAAATTTTAACTGTATCTCCAGCTTCAGCATTACTAATTGCAGTATTGATACTATCATAGCAATCTCCTGAACCATTAGCTTTTACTAATGCAGCAGTATTAGAATCAGAATTACAAGTGTCTCCACCATTAAAGTCAACAGCGCTAACGCCTCCGATCATAGCAACCATTGCGATGAATCCAAATACGATTCCTCTTAAACTTTTCATTCTTTCTCTCCTTTCCAATTACTATGTTAGCAAAAAACCAAAAAAAAAGCAATGCTTTTTTTAAAACAACTACAAAAAGTGCAATAATACTGTTAATACCATTACACCTTCTGTATTAATAAATGTTTATTCACTAATTAATTAAATAATCTTCTTTTTGCTGTATAAGCTAATCCTGCTAATCCAACTAAAATTGTTCCAACTAATGTCATTAGATTAACATCTGCTGTATTTGGATTTGCTTCACCAGAATCTGTTGTTCCACCTACATTGTCTTCATCAATTACTTGATTTTGATCATCTGTATTTGAAGTTCCAACAATAACAGAACCATTATCTTCTGTACTTGGAGTACCTTCTGCTATTAAAATATTAGTAGCAGCTGAAGCATATTTTATTTTGCCATTTTCAACTTGTACATTACCAACTATAGCATTCGTAAATGTTCCACCTGTTATGATTCCAGGATGATTTGTTAAAAATCCTTGTGAACCTATATAAATAGCAGGTAATTGGTTCCCATCATTATCTTTTCCAGATGTAAATGTTCCATAACTTATACTATATGTAGCATTTGTACTGCTTGAACCTGAACCAAAATATAAACTATATTTCCCAGTAGCTGTAGTACTAATATCACCACCTGTAATATTTAAAGCACTTTTGCCAGAATTTGGATTATTTATAACTATTGAACTGCCACCAGTTGATTTAATAGTTCCACCACTGATGTTTAATGTTCCATTTGTTAGTGAAAAAACAGTTTGAGCTGAGACATAGCTTCCACCCAATACATTTACAGTAGATGTTCCAGCATCTAATGTAACTAAAGTTTTATCACCCTCAACAGTTGCATTTAAATTAATTGTTAAATTTTTGTCAGCTACCGAATCACAGTCAACAATTTCATTTTTAAGAGACCATGTACCATTAACATTAATTTCTGTCTTCTTTGTTGCATTTATAACCTTAATAAAAGCTACATTTTGGTTGTTACCTTCTACTTTAACATTATCTGCAATAGTTAGTGTAGATTCGTCGCTTGAAGAATCAACTTTCAACATTTGACCAGCAGCATTTATTGTACCATTTTTAATAGTTACATTTGCTCCTCTTACTGTTAATGCTTTTGTTAAAGTTAATTTATGTCCGTTTAGGTCAATAATAACATCACCAGTAAGATCATGAGCTGCAGCAGGACTATAGTCATCTAATAAAATTATTTCATCACCAGCTTTTGCATTACTTAATGCGTTAGTAATCGTAGTTTGACAACTATATGTAGTACTATCGCTACCTTTAACATAAAATTTAGCATCTTTAATACTATTACATTCAGTATAGTCTACAGCACTAACGCCTCCAATCATAGCAATCATTGCAATGAATCCAAATACGATTCCTTTTAAATTTTTCATTCTTTCTCTCCTTTCCAAAATCATGATATCAAAAAAAAAAAA
>CANQEN010000032.1 GCA_947595045.1 uncultured Bacilli bacterium
AGTGAATCAAGAGATAAGTCAAATCAAAGAAGTGTAGAGGGATTAGAACATGCAATAGAAACCACAGTAGGATTAATAATGTTAGATGATAATTATAGTGGAGGAGATATCATCTGTAAGAATGAAAAGTATATGTCATCTGCAGAATTAACATTAACAAAAGGAACTAAAGATGGTAAAGAAACATACTGTTGGGAATTACAAAATAAAAGTACAGATGAAGAAAAGACAGTACCAAGTAAACAAGTAACATATAGTGGAAATAGAGTAGTAGCAAGTACAATACAAGTAAGTATGGAAACAGGAGATATAGAAGTAGGTAATGCCCAAGTAGGAAGTAGTAGTAAAAGATATACAACAGCTGATAGTGATACTCTATATGGAACAATACTAAATGAGTTAAATGAAGCAAAAGATGATAGTAGTATCTTTGTAGACGATTATGGCAATATCAGATATAGAGGAAAGACACCAAATAACTATGTAACATTCAATGAAGAGACATGGCGAATAATAGGAATAGTCGATGGAAAGGTTAAATTGATAAGAGATGAGTCAATAGGAAATTATTCATGGGACAGCTCAGCTCCCGAAGTAAATCAAGGTTATGGAATCGGTGAATGGAGTCAAGCCGATGTGATGAAGCTATTGAATCCAGGATATGAGAATGAAACAGTAGATGGTACTACAACAGGAAGTTTATATTGGAATAGGGCAAGTGGAAAATGTTATAATGGACAAAATAACAAAACAACAGACTGTGATTTTGCAGGAAGTAATGGTAATTCAAAAGGTTTAAGTGACAAAGCCAAGAGTATGATAGAGAAGAGTACATGGTATTTAGGGGAGTTTGACCAGTCTTTAAAAGATACTATAAATTTAAATAATATAACAAATTTAATGGATGCAGAGAGAGGAACAGAAGTCCATAAGACACCAGAACCAACTACGTATAAAGATAATGATGCAGTACCAAGAACAACAATCTGGAAAGGTTATGTAGGATTGATGTATCCAAGTGATTATGCCCAAGCAACAAAGAGTGATAATTGTGAAGCAGTTTTAATAAATAGTTGGGATAATACAAATGGATGTATGAATAATAACTGGATATATAAAAGTGGAGAATACCAAAGAACTCTATCATCACGTTTGGATTATAGCCGTAGTATTTGGAGTGTCTATAGTCAAGGTAATATACACGATCGTTATAGTTTCCGTCCAGATACCTTGAGACCAGTTGTAAATCTAAAATTAAGTGTAAAAGTAAAGAGTGGAGATGGAAAAACAACTACAACAAAGTATGAATTAAGTTTATAAAGCGATTTATTGAGTATGTAAAAAATTTTGTGTAAATATAAATCCTTTCTATGGTAATATAGAAATATATAACTAAGAAAGGATTTCTTGTATGAAAGAAAATAAAAATAATGAAGTTGTTAAATATTTATTAGAAAATTATGATATTAAAAATGCAAATGATATTGCTTATGCATTAAAAGATATGTTTAAAGATACTATTCAAACCATGATGAATGCTGAATTTGATTCATCTATGGGTTATGAAAAAAGTGATAATAAAATAGAAAAATCAAACTATAGAAATGGTTATTCTTCTAAAAAGGTAAAAAGTCAATTTGGTGAATTTGAATTAACTGTCCCTAGAGATAGAACCACAAATAGTTCCTAAAAATAAAAGAGATATTTCTGGTATTGAAGAGAAAGTTATAAATCTTTATGGAAAGGGTTTGTCTACCAGAGAAATAAGTGATTCTATCGAAGATATCTATGGAGTTCAACTATCTGCTACAATGATTAGTAATATTACTGATGCTGTTTTAGAAGAAATAGAAGAATGGCAAAAAAGGCCATTAAAAGAAGTTTATCCAATTGTATTTATTGATGCAGTACATTTTAATGTTAAACAAGAAAATGTTATAGTAAAAAAAGCTGCTTATGTTATTCTGGGAGTTACTACCGAAGGATTTAAAGAAGTATTAGGAATATGGATTGGTGAAAATGAATCTGCAAAATATTGGTTAGGCACTTTAAACGAATTAAAGAACCGTGGCGTTAAAGATATATTAATTATATGTTCTGATGGCTTAAAAGGAATAAATGAAGCAATTAAAGCCGTTTATCCAAATGCTATGCAACAAAGATGTATTGTTCATTTAATTAGAAATTCTGTTAAATTTGTTTCCTATAAACATTTAAAAGAGTTTTGTAATGATTTAAGAACTATATATAAATCAAATAATGAAAAGGAGGCACGAGAAAATTTAGAAAAAGTAAAAGATAAATGGAACTCCATTTATCCAACAAGTTTAAAAGTTTGGGAAGATAATTGGGAAGCAATTTGTACTTTATTCAATTATTCTAAAGAATTAAGAAGAATAATGTATACAACTAATGCTATTGAAAGTTTAAATCGTTCATATCGTAAATATACTAAAACTAAAGGTGTATTTCCCAGTGATAATTCTTTAATGAAATGTTTATTTCTAGCTACTAAAAATGTAGAGAAAAAATGGACTACTAGATATCCTAATTGGGATATGATTTATAATGAACTTAATATTTTATATCCTGAACGATTAAATTGATCTTTGAAAATTATTCAATTTGTGTTATTATTGAGATAACAAAAAGAGACTGATATAATCAATCTCCAATATCTTTATTACCGTGGATTGGTAACTTTACACAAAGTTTTTTATACACTCGATTTATTTCGCTTTTTTCATGTATATATCATTAGCTGATTCTTCTATAACAATAGCGCCTTTATTAATTCTTTTAATGATATTAGTAATTTTTTTAATTTGTTTTCTTTTTACCATGATAAATAAAATATATTTTTCTTGATTTTCTTCAGTACCTTTTGTTTTAATAACATTTAGACCTAATTCTTTAATTTTATTAATAATAGTTAAATCATGTGAATCAATAACACATAATAACATATTATTGCCCATAGCAAGTTTTTCTTCAATAATACTACCCATATAAGATCCTATAAAGGTACCTAGAGCAAACATAACAATTTTAATAGGATCTTTATTAATATCAACTATAACAATACCAGTAGTAATAACCCATATAATAGACATAATTAAATTTAAAATAGCGCCAATTAGTTTTCTGCCATTGGCGATTACAATAACTCTAAGAGTAGCTAAAGCATTTTCAACAATTTTAAAAATTAGAATAAAAAGATATAAAGTAATATTCATGGAATCACCTATTATTAATGTTAAATAAAATAGAAAAAACATACCTTAAAATATGTGACAATTAGTATTTAGCATGTTATAATTAAAAAAGGTGATTATATGTTTGAAAGTTTAGGCGATCGTTTACAAAGTGCGATTAATAAAATAAAAGGTTATGGTAAAATTACTGAAGATAATATTAGTGATGTAACAAGAGAAATAAGATTGGCTTTACTTGAAGCTGATGTTAATTATAAAGTAGTTAAAGAATTTATTGCTAATGTAAAAGAAAAAGCTTTAGGTGAAGAAGTTGCTAAAAGTTTAAAACCTGGTGAAATGTTTGTTAAAATATTAAAGGATGAATTAGTTGATTTATTAGGTGGTGAAAAAGCTCCACTTAATACTAGTGGTAATCCAGCTATATTGATGATGGTTGGTCTTCAAGGTAGTGGTAAGACGACTACTACTGGTAAATTAGCCAAGATGCTACGTAAAAAGTATAAGAAGAATCCTTTATTGGTAGCTTGTGATGTATATAGACCAGCAGCTATTGATCAATTAAAACAAATAGGTAAAGAATTAAATATTGAAGTTTATAGTGAGGGAAAAGAGAATCCAGTCTTAATAGCTCAAAATGCTATTAATTATGCTAGAGAAAATCATTTTGATTATGTTTTAATAGATACAGCAGGACGTTTACATATAGATGAAGCTTTAATGGATGAATTAGATAATATAGCTAATACTGTTAATCCTCAAGAAATATTATTAGTTATCGATAGTATGGCTGGTCAAGATGCTATTAATGTTATTGAAGGTTTCAATAATAAATTAAATTTAACGGGTGCCATTTTAACTAAACTGGATGGAGATACTAGAGGTGGAGCTGCATTATCTATTAGGCATTTAACTAATGTCCCTATTAAATTTATTGGTATAAGTGAAAAAATGGATGGATTAGATGAATTTTATCCGGAGAGAATGGCTACTCGTATTTTAGGTATGGGTGACTTAATGACTATGATCGAAAAAGCTGAAGAAGTAATTGATCAAGATGCAGCTATGGCTTCAGCTAAGCGAATGGAAGAGGGTAAATTTGATTTAGAAGATTTTTTAAGTACTTTAAAGCAAATAAAAAAATTAGGGCCTTTAGAGAATCTAATTAAAATGATACCGGGTATTCCTAAAGAAGTAAAAAAAGTTAAAGTAGATCCTAAAGATATGGCTCATATTGAAGCTATTATATTGTCTATGACCCCATATGAAAGAAGACATCCTGAAGTACTTAAAGCAACAAGAAAACAACGTATTGCTAAAGGATCAGGTCGTAGTGTAGAAGAAGTTAATCGATTAATTAAACAATTTGATCAAATGAAATTAATGATGAAACAAATGAAAAAAGGGAAAATGCCATTTAATATGTAAGCAATATAAAAAATTTAATTATTATAAGGTATTTGCATATTCCAAAATAAACCTCCTACATATTATAAATTAGATAGGGGGAATAAAATGTTTAATAATAAAAATAATTGTTGTCAAAGACAACTAATGGAGCAAGTTGTAGAAGAACCAACTATTACTAAATGTGTAGAAAAAAACTTTTATCATGAAGTACCACATGTATGTCCAATACATACGCATGTAATTAATCGTCATATCTATAATCATACTTATACACCAAGATATACTTGTTCTGAAGAATGTCAAGTAGTCAATAATGATTGTGGTAAATGTAGCGGTTTTTAAAAGCAGATTAAATTTTAATCTGTTTTTCGTATATTGGACTATATTATATTACAGAATAATGGTGGGTGGTATTTAACAAAATTAGAAGTTAAAGTTCAAAAATGGGTTAATTCATATGGAGTTAGAATTCCTAATTATAAATTAAAACCTATAATGTGAAAGGAAATAAAATTAATACTATTGTCATTAGTAATTATACTTTTAATGAGTATACTAATATGATAATGATTTGTCTCATTATGCCAGGTATTATATATTGGAATAATGGGTTACGTTTTATGTGAATATATTCGAAGTAGTAGTTATGATATTAAGAATATGAAGTTAACTGATAATATAGGTATCATAGAGTTAGATAATTTACTTAGTTTAGTTAATGATTATATGAATATTAAATAAATTAATAAAACAAATTTATTTTAATCTGTTTTTTGATATAATATAATTAGAGAGTAGGAAAATTATATGATAAAGCAAAATAAAAAAGAAATTATTAATATACCAGTTTTTATAGCTAATAAAGCAGATATAGTGAATAAATTTAATGATGATACACTATCAGATGAATTATCTACTTATATTTATGAAGAGTGTAAAGGGTATCCTGTTAATAGTAAAATCGAAATAGATATTGAAACTAATTTTCCTTTAACAAATGAGGTTAAGAATACTATTGTTGATTTAATTCATGCCAATTATGGTATTTTAGTTAAAGAAAATCTTATTTATCAAAAACGAAAACGTATGTCGGAACTAAGTATGTTTATTTTAGGTCTTATACTTGTATTTAGTGCACAGTTAGTAGGTAATAATGGATTTATATTATTAGATGAGATTATTTTAATTATGGGATGGGTATTTATATGGGAATTTTCTTACAGTATTTTCTTTTATGATATTAAGAGAAAAGTTGAAATTAATAGATATAGACAATTGTCCAAATGTAAAATAAAGTTTTTAGATAATAAACAAGGCAATAGCTAATTACTATTGCCTTGTTTTATAAAATATTCATAATATTCTTCATATGTAAGATTATTATTGTAGATATAAGTAGCTATATCAACACCTACATAACGATAATGCCATGATTCATATTGATATCCAGTAATATATTCTTTATCTTTTGGATAGCGTTGAATAAAACCATATTTATAGGCGTTTTTTTGTAACCATTTATATTCATCAGTTTGGTCAAAGGTATCAAAAGATACTAAATTAATATTAGTTAAGTCAGCTGAATAACCTAATTGATGTTCAGAGAAACCTGGTCTAGCTGAATATGTATCAGCTTCTAAAATACCATCCTGAGCTACATAATTATTATATAATGTTTCTTGAAAATTATAACTGCGATATCCAGTAGTTACTTTGATAGTTAAATCTTCTAGACTTGCATCATCAGCCATTTTAACAAAATGATCATAGGCATCTTTCTGTAAACTAGCGCTATCTCTAGCATATTTACCAGTAATAGTAACTAAATCATCTGGAACATAATTAACAGATAAATAATTAAATTTATTTACTAAAGTATACATACCTTTAGATAAATCAGCTGGAGCAGAATCAGTATAAAATTCATGATCTAAATTAGCATTAATACAGGTAATAATTTCTTCTTTAGTTAAGTCAGGATGCTGTTTTTCATAATCTTGATATCTACTTAAATTATTAGCGATATAATAAGTTTCATTTTCCCATAAGTTAGGTTGGATAACTGTCTTGTCATTACTGTCTATTTTTTCTTTATGATTTTTAGAATGATTAGTATTTAATTTTACTAATACTAATAATCCAATTATTAATAAAATTATTAGTATTATAATATACCTCTTTTTATATTTATTTTTTCTTTTCTTTTTCATTTTTACCACCATCTATAAAGTAGGCATAGTATTCATCAAAAGTAATATTATTATCATGAATATATTTAGCAACATCAATACCTACATAACGATAATGCCATGATTCATATCTATATCCAGTGATATATTCTTTATCTTTAGGATACCTTAAAATGAATCCGTACTTATAAGCATTGTTTTGTAACCATTTAAAAGTATCTGTTTGATCAAACTCATCACCTTTAGTTCCTGGAGATATAATATCTAAAGCTAGCCCTGTTTGATGTTCAGAGAACCCCGGCCTAGCTGCTATTCCATCAGCATATTCTTTGCCATAAGTAGCTTCATAGTCATCATATGTTTCTTGTTGTTCTTGGTAAGATCGAAAAGATGAATTAATAATAAATTTTATATTATTTTTAACAGCTTGGTCATACATGCTTAAATAAGCATTTAATACTTCATCTCTGATTCTTTCAGTATCACCATAAGCGTACCAATTTTTAATATTTACTAAATCATCTGGTTCATAATTTTCATCTAAATAGTGAAATTTATTACTTAATAATAATATATCTTTATCAATATCTGTCTTAGTCGTATTACTATACCATTCATTATTGGCACTAGTATTGATAATAGCTATAACGTCATCTAAATTTTTATCTTTATTTTCTTTCATATAGTTTATATATTTTTCTAAATTATCACTTAGATAATATTTTTGATCTAGTAACTCAATTATTTGTTTATCATATTCATGATTTTTTGCATATTCAATCGTCTTTGAATCACTTTCTAATATTTTCTTCCATTCTTTTTCTTTATATCCTATTGTAATCAATTTATATTCATCAGTTTTATGATATTCTATAGTATTATAAACTTTAATCCCAATCATTAATAAGATGATCAAAATAATAATAACAATAGTAAGTTTTGTCTGTTTATTTAATTTTTTTTCTTTATTCATCTTAGTTCCTCCTTATTTATTATTACCAATATCATAGCACAAAAAACTCGTTTTGGAAACATTTGTTAAAAGATAACTATTATGATAAAATATAAATAGAGGTGGTTACTTTGAATATAAATGAAATGCCACAGACCAATTTACTTAAATATATACAACAATTAGATCAAAAACAAATTATTAATTTATTTACTCAAGATTTAAATAATGATGTCTTAAATATGTTATTTTTAAATTGCTCTAATGAAACTAAAATTGAAATAATTAAAACACCTAATTTATGTTCTAAATTAATTAAATTACTTAATACCAATATGCGTAAAATTGTTTATTATATTACTGACGATATTTTAATAGAACTATTAAAACAGGTTGATATTAGTGTGCAAAAGACTATTTTACTATCTTTAAAAGAAGAACGTTTTAAAATAATTACCGAACAATTACCAGCACTTAATTGGGATTTAGTAAAAGATGATGCTATAATTAATTATGAAGAATATAACCAATTATCTAATTCGTATTATATATATAAAATAAAAAATAAAATCGAATATGATATTTTAAATAAATATCATATCTATCTTAGTACTAAGATAGATAATAATAATATTATTTTTAATAATGATGAATATTTACCATATAGTATTATGTTTAAATTATATGATAAACGAATTAATACTCTATTAGATATCGCTTTTACCCATAATCCGAATACACCTATTGATATAGTTTTTACTACAGTTATTAAAATGTATGCTATTTTTGGTTATGATAATAGTTATAAGATCTTATCTGATAAATTTACTTATCGAACGATTAATTCTATTGAAAGGGCAGGAATAGCTAAGTTTATAGATGAAAGAAGACAATTTAGATTAGATCATCAATATCTATTTTATAGTTATGATCTTATTACCTATATTATGCAAGAATTAGATAATGGTAATGATATGGTACTAAAGCCATATTGTCATAGTACTAGTGAAATAGATTTATATAATTTAATTAATAAATTGCGAGTTGTAATGCAAGAATATAACAATCAAAATGAATCATTAGTTAAACGTAATTTAATAGCTAATATTATAAAAAAAGAAATTATAGAAAGAGAACAATTATTATGGCAAAATAAGATAAATGAATATAAACAATTAATATTAACATTACCTAAAAGAGAACCATTGCAAATAGAAGAAATGGCAAACTTATTATTAGAAGTAGATATTAGTAATATTAAATTAGATAATAGAGGAAGAGTTTTAATAAATAATAAATTAAATAAATTTTTATTAGGTAATACTAAAACAGATAATGACGCATTATTAAGATTAGTTCTTAATAATGACGCTTTAGGAATTAATAAAGCCTTAAGCATGATTATTAATGATTTTAAGAAAATTGATAGAATAATTGCTAAAAATGAAAATTTATCTTTAAATTCTATATTGGATGTTATCGATGTATGTAAAGCTTGTTCGTATAATCTAACTCCTAATGAAGAAGATATGTCATTGGAAACAGTGGTATTATTATTAAATTCAGCAAAATTTTGTACTGAATCTAAAGAAGCTATATTTGCTAGAATACGTAAATTACATGTTGATAGGAAAAAGAAAATATGTTCTAGTATACCATTAGTTAATGGTATATATAATGATGTGAAATATCAAGTTATTCCATTCGATGATCCAGATGTATTAAGATTAGGTATAGATGCTGGTGATTGTTTAAAAGTAGGGGGTAAAGGCGAAGAATATTTAAATTATTTATTATTAAGTCCTCATGGAGTAATAGTGTCATTAGTATTACCTAGTGGTGATAAATATATATGCCCTTTTATTCGTAATGGTAATGCTCTATTTGGTAATGGTATAGATCCTGAACCCAAATCGGAGCGAGAAGCTAATTTATTACTATCTGCTTTACAAGCATGTGCTAGAAATATGATTCATCAAAGTTATCATACTGAGCCTATTCAAATGGTAACAGTAACAGATTTACACCAAATTCCTTTTTTTAGTAAAAAAGGATTTAATAAAATAACTATTAATGAATCTTTAGCAATTGATAGTACTTTCTATGCTGATTATTATAAAGATGAACTTACTAATTATATTATTAGTGCTTCTTCTAATTTTAGTACATATCAACCATATATACCAAAGCAAATGTATTATGAAAGGCGTAGGCCTGAATTTGTAATGGATGTTGATAGTGAAGATAAAGAAAGAATAGAAATAGTGATTAATGATATTAATTATACATCTATCGATTATTTAAATGTATCAGACAAAGAAAAGAGTAGTTTAAAACGTAAATATAAAAAATTAAATGTTAATGATTATAACTACATTATAGGTAATAAAGATTGGTTTATAGCTATTAGTCCATTAGAAGTAGTAAGTAAAATATTACCATTTGATGAAAGAGCTAAACAAGAATATTTTAAAGCCTTAGAGAGTATTAGAGAAAAATATAGTAATGGATTAGAAGGTAAAATATGGAACAAGTAGGTATTATAAATGAAATAATTGATAATGAATCAGGTTTTATTTTAGGATTAGATGATAATGAATATTATTTTTCAATAGCTGATTTTTTAGAACCTATTCCTTTACAATTAACAACTAAAGTTGTATTTAAACCTATAATAGTAGGAGAAGTAAAAAAAGCTATTTTAATATCAAATATGTAATTATAAGATAATATTAAATTTCTAGTATTATTTTATAATTTTTTCTTTTCATAGACACTAAATAAAAATATAATAATATATTATTAGTAGTGGTGATTTATGAATGATTATATCTTAGTGTTGATAGGAACAGGTATTACTTTTCTAGCAACTATTTTAGGTGCTTTTATTGTCTTCTTTATTGGAAAAATTAGTCCATATTTCAATAAAATATGTATGGGCCTTGCTAGTGGTATTATGATTGCCTCTGCTATATGGTCATTAATATTGCCGGCTTTAGAAGATGGTACTTTCTTGGCTGTGCTATTAGGTTTAATAATGGGTATGCTTTTTCTAATTATTCTTAATATTATTATTAGTAAAATAAATAAGCATAATTGGTTTAATTCGTCTAAAATGTCAATGCTCTTTTTTGCTGTAACACTACATAATATTCCAGAGGGAATGGCAGTTGGCTTAGCTTTTGTTTTAGCTAATCATAGTACTCTAGGAGTGGCTGGAGCTTTTGCTCTTACTATTGGAGTAGCTGTTCAAAATATACCTGAAGGAGCAGCCATTTCATTACCATTATATCAAAATGGAGTAAGTAAGAAAAAAGCCTTTTTTATGGGGGCTATTTCAGGTGGAGTAGAACCAATAGGTGGTCTATTAATGGTTTTTATGTATCAATTATTAGCTAATTTATTGCCTTTCTTTTTGTCATTTGCAGCTGGAGCTATGATATATGTAGTAGCAGATGAATTAATACCAGATTCTCATGATGATAAAATTCCTATAGGTGCTATTTCATTTATGGTTGGTTTTTTAATTATGATGAGTTTAGATGTATTGTTAGGTTAGAACTTATACAAGTTCTTTTTTAGTATCGGCTAAATGTAAGATGATTTAATATAAAAAAACTTAGTTTATCTTTTATAGTATATTTAGAGTAATATATTATTTATAGTATGATTGTTTCAAAGAAATAATTGAAAAATTTCACTTCCTTTCAAGTAACAAAAAAGAGCAATTTCTTGCTCAATTTGTAGTAAATAAAGTTATATAAAATACTCATCATCACTTTACATTTCTTATATTTGAAATAAATCTTTTATATGTTTTTCCGTTGTCTTTGTCAGGTCTAATAACGCCAATATTTTTAATTTTTGCAATCATTCTAATTTGTGCATATTTTTTCTTTTGTATCTTCTTTAACTAATAAATATCCTAAATAATTAATATCTTTAATTTCAACATTTAATTCCTCAAGATATTTTCTTTTTAAAGTTTCTTTTAGATTAGAATCAAATAATTTTGGTTTACCACTTGTTAGTTTGTATTTATTATCGTTAATTTGCAAAAGAATATTTCCGGTATCTGAAAAAACAATACCATAGACCTGTCTAATATCAATGTTTGGGTAATTCTTTTTTAAACCAAGTAAAATTTGCCATTTAATACACTCATTTTTATAATTATTATATCAAATTTAATATATAGCTATTTTATAAAATTTTAACAATTATTGAATACTATAATTAAACTATATTAATTTATTTTTCCCTATTGATTAATTTTACATATCCAACTTCTTTATAATAACCTAAACTTTCATAAAATTTTTGCCCCGTAATATTATTCTTTTCAGCAATCAAGGAAATAACATTACATTCTAAATTTTTGGCAAATTCATAAATATAATCTAGCATTTTAGTACCAATTTTCATTCTACGATAATCTTTATGAACGCCTAAATTCCATACAGTTAAAAAAGGATGAAGTTCTTCAACTATATCACGATTAACAATAATAGTAGCCATTCCAACAATTTTTCCATTTAATTTTGCCACTATATTATGATAATCGGAATTATTGTAAATACTATCATATTGATTAAATAATTTTTCATAGTTTGTTTTTAAATTATGATTAGTATCATAAATTGCAATAGCTTCTTTTAAATCTTCTTTTTTCAATTTTTCAATAATTAAATCTTCCATAAAGTCTTCCTCCAATTAATATAATTATACACCATTTAAGCTTTTAGTGATAGTAGAGTAGCATAATTTTTTCCTAATTTATTATCTTTTTTATTTGAAATGATTTGAGTTATGTTATTAGTTTTTATTTTCTCTAGACTGAATAATTTTTTATCAATCGTAGTAGACTTAATATTATAAAATTCACTTAATAATTTTATATAACTATTAATTTGCTCTTTAGTAAGTTTTCTCCATAAACCATTTTTTTTAATATAGTAAGATTTGTATTTTAATTTTTCAATGGCTAAGTAGTAACACTGAAAATTAGTATTTTATCTAACTTCCTTTAAATGTCTCGAAAATAAGATGAATTTATAGTATAATTATATTGGTGGTTTCATGCAGTTAGAAGATCTAAAAATTGAATATGATAAACTTCAATTAAAATATGGTGCTAAGGAATTAGATTCAATATATAATGGTGGTTGTATAAATAATCCTGATATATGTTTTGTCTTTATGAATCCTACTGGACGAAATATAGCATCGTCTAAAAAATGGGAAGGAATTAAATCTCCTTGGATAGGCACTAAAAATATATGGGACTTATTTTTTGAATTAAATTTGATGGATAGAAATATATATAGAAAAATAAAAGAAATTAAAGGTACAGACTGGACAGAAAAATTTGCCGAAGAAGTTTATAAGGATGTAGAAAATCACAAATACTTTATTACAAATTTAGGAAAATGTACACAAGTAGATGCTAGAGAATTACCTGATAATGTTTATAAAAAATATTTGCATTTGTTAGAAAAAGAATTTGAAATAATTAATCCTAAAGTAATTATTTTATTTGGTAATCAAGTAAGTTCTATTGTATTAGATGAAAAAATATCAGTTTCCAAAGTAAGAAAAAAACTTTTTGAAAAGAAAATAAATGGGAAAACATATAACTTTTACTCTGTTTATTACCCAGTAGGTAACGGAAGATTTAATATTAACAAATCTATTGAAGATATTAAATGGATAATGAAAAATTTAATGATAGGCAATCAGGAGGTTTTGGATAATGCAAATAAAGAAACAACTGCAGGAGTATGTTGAAAATAGCATATTTCCAATTTATGACAAAAATGATTTAGGGCATGGAATTGAACATATACGCTATGTAATTAAGAGAAGTCTTGAATTTGCTGAACAATTTGATGATATTGATTTAGACATGGTTTATGTAATAGCTTCTTTTCATGATATAGCTCATTATATTGATAAAGATCATCATGAAGTATTATCTGCGAAGTTTTTTTATGAAAATGATGAAATGAAAAAATTTTTTGACAATGAACAAAGAAAAATAATTATGGAAGCAATAGAAGATCATCGAGCAAGCTTAGAAAATGAACCAAGAAGTAATTATGGAAAAATTATTTCATCTGCTG
>CANQEN010000033.1 GCA_947595045.1 uncultured Bacilli bacterium
TATTTTTCATGTAAACCTCCTAGAATTCAATAAATTTTTCTATTTATCTTATCTAGTTTTAGTTTACACCCCCCCCCAAGGTTTTGTCAATCATACATTTGTTTTGTTTTTAATTACTTCTTATTATATACATTAAATGTCTATAACCATCTCTAATTGTTCTTAGGTGGGGTTTTCTTTCTACACTACATTTTTTTAGTTTTGTTGGTACTTCTGTAATTTTGTTGGTATATTTTGCGGATAGTAAAATCATTTCTGTTGCGAATTCCATGCCTGTTGTTTGGAAGGGAATTTGACTGATAAATTCTTGATTTATTCCTCTTAGTCCGCAATGAAAATCTGATACATTTACTTTTCCTTTTTTCTTTGCTATATAAGATAATGCTTTTACTCCATAATAGTGACTTTTAGTCATAGAGTCTTTTTCCATTCCTCCTAAGTATCTATTTCCAATTACTAAATCATATCCTTCTCTTAATTTATCAATAAAGTTCATACAATTTTTAAAATCATAGGTTGTATCAGCATCTCCCATAATAATATATTTTCCTATTGATTTTTTAAATCCTGTTCTTAAGGCATTTCCATATCCTTTTTTTTCTTCTTTTATTACTCTTGCCCCTTCTTCTTTAGCAATTTTTTCTGAATTATCCGTACTTCCGTTATCTACTACTAAGATCTCTGCTATTAAATGGTTTTTTTCTATCATTTCGTTGATTTCTCTAATTGTTTTTGCAAGTGTTTTTTCTTCGTTTAGACATGGGAGTAGAAATGTTACTTCAATTTTTTTCATTTTTCCTACCTTTCCAATCAATTCCATAAATTAGAATCCCTATTAAATCCATAATTGTTACTGTTAGAGCGCGATAGGTAAAAAAGTTATGGATATAGGAATGGTTTGATAGTGCTATATATCTAATGATGGGAATTACTGCTAAAAAAAGTAATACTCCTGCTATCCATTTTTCTTTTTTATCTGCTACTATATATATATCTGCAATAATAATTCCTGTTAATATTAATATAAATAATTTTCCTACTTTTAAAAAACAAACTGGTACTAACATATAAAGATTCTCTTTTACTGCATTTAGTGCTTGTATACTCCATTTTTCAGCTATTTGTCCATTTATTCGTAATAGTGCTTGGTTGGTTACAAAATTCATGGCATTTATTTTTAATACTATTGATGCTAAAAGCCATTTGGTAAACCAACTGAATGCATAAGATAAAAAATATATGATTCCTAATTTTAGGACAAATTTGAATGCTTCTTTTCCTGTTTTTAATCTTTTTTCTTTAATTCTAATTATTGTAATTAAACTTAGTGGAAAAAGACAAGGTAATGTTTCTGTTGTTAAAAAATCAAAATAGCAAGTAAAAATTCCTGATATAATAAATAAATATGGTAATAGTTGTTCATTTTTTTGTTCTATTTTTAGTGCAATTATACTTACTATTAGCATTGTTAATATATTCCATATATATTCTAATGTAAATGGAGTAAAATACATAAATGTCATGATAAAGCTTATTACGGTTAAAATTGCTAAACTTTTGGCTTTTTTCCATAATTCTTTTAGTAAGATTATTGTAAGGATTAAAAATACGATAAATAAAATCATATATATTTGTTTTACTGAAAATAGTATTAATAATGGTTTTATTAATAGGATTGATCCATGAAAATATCTTAAATATTCTTGATTTGGTTTAATATCATTTTCTACACTATCCATTAGTGCCTGTGTTTGGGCAACATTTTCTCTATAATATTTGGCATATAAAAAAGATTTTAAAGGATGTTTTTTGTCTATTCCATAGGCAATACCTAAGGTAATTGCATCAGCATATTCATCTGTTCTTATGGCTAAAAGTTGTTGCTGTTTTTGTCTTTTCTCTTCTCGTTTTTGTAAATATTTTGCTGATTCTAATATATTTTTTTTCATTGCTTCTTTAGGGATTAAATTGACTATTGTTGTCAATCCAATTAATATGATTATTGTTATCATAAAAGTAGCAATATAGGTTAACTGCTTTTTCATACTTCTCTCCTTTATTTTTATTACTAACTTTATTTTTATTATATCAAACATTTTTTGAGACGCAATCTATTATTGTGAAATTTGATTTTTTTGTTGCTTTCTTTCCTACTATACTTACTTAATTTAGAATCGAAAATAAATAAAAGGATTATAAGAATGATTAATTAAAGAAAAAATACAAAGTACAACTAAACTGACTAAAATAATATCACGAATGATTCCATATATGGGATTTTGATCATATTTTTTAACCAATTGCATAACTGGAAACATAAAGATAAGACCAATGATTAAAAAGAATAAGGAATTGATCAAACCACTATTTTCTAATAAGAAAGGAATAATACTAGAATGATTTAAAGTTACCATGTTAAACAAAATAGTTTTGAATTGAATGAAATTTTCCATCCTAAATATTAGCCAACCTAAATTAATCAAGGAAAAAGTATAAATAAATTGAATAATTTTAGGAAATCGATTGAGTATTTTCTGTAAAAATAATTTTTCTAATAATAAGATAGCAGCATAATAAAGACCCCATAAAATAAAATTCCAATTAGCACCATGCCATATTCCGGTTAATAACCAAACGATAACGATATTAAAAATCCATCTAGATTTACTACACCTATTTCCTCCTAATGGGATATAAACATAATCTCTAAACCAACTAGATAAAGAAATATGCCATCTTCTCCAAAAATCAGTAATACTTATTGCCGCATATGGATAATGAAAATTTTCTAAAAATTGAAATCCAAAAATTTTTCCCAGTCCAATAGCCATATCGCTATATCCAGAAAAATCATAATAAATTTGAATAGTATAAGATAGAAGTGCTATCAACAAAATCACAAAGTGATAAGAATAAACATTGGGACTATCCAAAATAGTATCCGCAATAATCGCTACGTTATTAGCAATTAATACTTTTTTGATTAATCCCACAAAGAATCTTCTTAATCCATCACAAAATAAGGAAAAACTATGCTCTCTTTTGGAAAGTTGTTGTTCAATCGTAGAATATCGAACAATAGGGCCTGCAATTAATTGAGGAAATAAACTGATATAAGTTCCTAAAATCAATATATTTTTTTGTACTTTTACATCATTTCGATAAACATCGATAACATAAGATAAAATTTGAAATGTATAAAAACTAATTCCAATAGGCAAACTGAAAGAAAAAATCGGTAAATTTATCTTAAATAATTGATTAATATTAGTAGTAAAGAAAGAGGCATATTTAAAAATAAATAATAACCCAATATTGAAAATAATACTGAAGAGAAAAAAGAGTTTTTTCCTTTTCCGATTTCTATATTTATCGATAAATAAAGCCAATTCATAATTAATAATAATCGATAAGATCATGAAAAAGATATATTTTGGTTCTCCCCAAGAATAAAATAATAAAGAAAAAATGAGCAATACAATATTTTTATATTTATCTTTAGCAAGAAAATAAATAAAAATAACGAAGGGAAGAAAAAGAAATAAAAATGTTAAACTACTAAATAGCATATGATTATCCCTCCAATTCTATTAAACTGCTATTAAGTATGTATAATCTACGATGAATAATACTTTGTCGATATCATGTATTTTGATATATCGATCAAGAGAAAAATCTCCATTACTTTTGTAATTTTTTTTCACAATATATGTCTGATTAAAATGACTAGCAATAAGTGGAGCAATGGCATTGACAAAAGAATTAGAAAGAATTAATAGATTATCCTTTTCAGGCTGACGAAAATCAAATATGACTTCTCCATAATCACTTCCATAAAAATCACCATAATAATTCTTATAATTCAACTTGGTATAGTGACCTTGAAAATATTCATTTTGTTTACCATAAGTTGCTTCTTCTCCATCAATATAAGTAAGATATTCACCCAAATCAAATTGATAAGCTTTGAAGATATCTTGATCATCAAATTTTCTAATTCCCCTTGCACTACTTCCATTAAAATTAATATCTTGAAATACTACTTTTTTGATTGCTTCTTTTGGTTTTTCTTCATTCAACATCATCGCAAGAATATCTTTATATCCTTGATAAGAACCTCGGTAAGACCAATGATGATCAGTTTTATAAAAATACTTCGTATAATCTTGATAATCATTAATTTTTAAATAATCAAAGTGATAATTTCCTTTCATATTCTTTTTTATAAAGTTGTGTTAAACTTTATGACTGATAAACAAAAAAAGTGGTATAATAGATATGCCAAATAAAAATTGTAGAAAGGAAGTATCCTTAATCAGCTAGTTCATCTACAGTTTTTATTTGGCGATATTATACTGATTGGGACTAGCTGATTAAGGATATTTTATGTAGTATGAAAATAGAAGAATTATTAAAAGAATTAGATCCAGTAACAATTATTGAATTTAAAAATTATTTATTAGAAAATTTGTCTGACTTATGTTCTACAAAAAATTCTAATTCAAAAATTATTTCTAACTTGAAACCTGAAAAAATGTTTTGTGAAAAGTGTGGTTGTAAATTATATAAGAATGGGACAACTAAAAGTGGTATCCAAAAATATATTTGTAGTGGTTGTAGAGTGACTTCTTCAGAAACAACTAATACCATAATTTGTCATAGTAAATTATCATTTGAAATATGGAAAAATGTTATAGATAATTTATTAAACGGTTTTAGTTTAAGAAGAATAGCTGAAGAAAACAATATTTCTCTTTTAACATCTTTTAGATTAAGACATAAAGTTTTATATGCTTTAAAACATTTTGTAGAAAGTATTAATTTGTCTGGAGAAATACAGTTAGATGAAAAATATTTTTCTATTAATTTAAAAGGAACTAAAACCGAAAACATGCCAAGATATTCTAAAAAAAGGACATCAACAAATTCTCATTATAGAGGTATAAGTCATCATAAAATATGTGTTGTTTCCAGTATAGACGAAAATGATAATTTATTATTAAAGATAGTTGGTTTAGGTAGATATACAACTAATATGTTAAAACAATCACTTGGTCAAAAAATAAACAAAGCCAAATCAATAACAGCAGATAGTGCGAACGCTTATCAAGAATTTTGTAAAAGTAATAATTTAATATTAAATGCTATTCCATCTGGTTTTCATGATAATGGTATTTATAATATATCAGAAATAAATGGGGTTCATTCTCAACTGGAGACATGGCTCAGCAAATTTAGAGGTGTATCAACTAGACATTTACAAGAATATTTAGATTGGTTTGTTTATATTTTTACTATGAAAAAAAGATTCATGTTAAATAAAATAAAAACTGAATCTTATTCAAAAATTATAATAGACAATAACTATATAAAAGCTAAAGATATATTTTCAATTAAAATACCTATTGATTTAAATATTGCATATGCTGAATACATTAATCAGTTATAAAGTTTAACACGACTAAATGTAAAAAAATATTGGTTTATAATTTAATAATTTTTTTTATTAGATTAATCATTATATAATTCTATTTCTTGATTATGGTAGGCTTGTAATATATTATTCCAGATAGTTGAGTTAACATATCTAGCTTTTTTAGGATGTATTAAATATCTAATAGTTAATTCAATATGAGTATCAACTACTTGGGTATATATAGTAGGCTCATATTTATTATAATAAATACGATAATCGGTAGATACATTAGTAATTTGACGTTTTATCTTGGCTGGTATTTTTTTGATTATTTCATTGGAGTTAACAATTTTATATAATACTTTTTTAGCTTTATTTACATCACTATTTAAAGAAACTTTAACACTGATTTCAGACCAAATATATTTGAATGCTGTATTATAATTACGAAGAGGGTAAGAAAAAATAGTAGAATTAGGAATATGCGTTATAACTCCAGTACTTTGACCAATAAAAGATTCATTGTTAACTTCTAATAGTTCAAAGCTAAGAGTATTAATATTAATAACGTCACCCTTATAGTTATTAATTTCAATTCTATCTTCGATAATAAATGGCTTTTTAACTTTTATATATATTCCAGCGAAAAAATTAAAAATTAAGTCTCTTATAGCAATGGTAACACCTGCTGATATAAAACTAATAAGAGTGACAAATTTAGATAGATAATTAGACCATATTAATAAAAAAATAAATATTTTTAAAATACTAATTATAAATCTAAATTTCTGAGTATATATATATTCTTTTTTATTATCCTGCATTTTCTTTAATACCCTGGTCCCTAACATTTTAATAATATTTAAGATTAACATAATTATAATAGTTTTAATAATTAGAATAATATATTTACTTTCAATACTAGTTATATTACTAATATAATCGATATATTCCATACTACACCTCTTTCTCTACAGACTATCATTATATAATTAATATATTAATTTATCAACCCCTTTATTAAACAAAAAATTCATGTTATAATTTAGATGTTGTAGAGATTAGGTGATAATATGGATAATATAGTAAATATATTGGCTAAAAGGGATATCCAAATACCGAATAGTTTATTTTTTTTATATAAAGATGTAGGATTAACTGATCAAGAGTTATTAATTATTATTTATTTAATGAATAATAATGATAATATATATAATCCAAAACAGTTAAGTGATGATATGCGTATAGATATTACAAAAGTATTAGAACTAATCAATGATTTATCAGAACGTGGTTTATTAAAGATTGATATAGTTAAATTGAATAATATTCGTAATGAGGTTATTAATTTAGATCCTTTATATGAAAAATTGGCTTTATTGTTAATGGGTAAACAGGATAAAGAGGTACCTACTACTATTTATGATACTTTTGAACAAGAGTTGGGAAGAACTTTATCACCAATGGAGTATGAAATTATTAATGGCTGGATTAATAGTGATTATAGTCAGGAATTAATTATTTTAGCTTTAAAGGAAGCTATATATAATGGAGTATCTAATTTTAGATATATTGATCGTATTATTTTTGAATGGCATAAAAAGAATATTAAAACTAAAGAAGATGTTGAGCGTAATCGTCGCAATTTTAAAACACCGAAGAAGCAGTCAAAAGAGTTATTTGACTATGATTGGTTGAATGATCATGAAGATAATTGAGTATTTAGATGTATTATTTCCTAATCCTAAATGTGAATTAAATTATACTAAAGATTATGAATTATTAATAGCAGTTATGTTAAGCGCTCAAACGACTGATAGACGAGTTAATATGGTAACATCAATATTATTTAATCAATATCCTACTTTAAAAGATTTAGCTAGTGCTAATATAGAGGATATTATTAATATTATAAGACCTATTGGTACTTTTAAAAGAAAAGCTAGTAATGTTATTGAAATAGCTAATGCTATTTTAAATGATTATAATGGTATTGTGCCTAATAATAGAGACTATTTAGAGAGTTTACCAGGGGTAGGTAGAAAAACAACTAATGTAGTATTAGCTAATATTTATGATGAACCTTGTATTGCTGTAGACACTCATGTGGCTAGGGTAAGTAAACGATTAGGTATTGCTGATTATAATGATGATGTGTTAACTATAGAAAATAAATTAAATAAATGTTTTCCTAAAGATAAATTAGCTAGGTTACACCATCAACTAGTTTTATTTGGTAGATATCATTGTAAAGCCAAAAATCCAGAATGTTATAATTGTCAGTTAAAAGACATGTGTGAATATGACAAGAAGAATATTTAGTTATTTATATATTGTTTTAGATATTATTATAAAAGAGTTTTGAATTAAAAAATTATTATGATGAGGATCTGAATTTCAAACATTAAGTAAATGAGTAGTTTTAAAACTCTTTTTTTCTTGACTTATAATTAAATCCATTTTAAAATAATAATAGAGTGATTAAGTCACTATATAGAGAAATGGAGGAAATATATGTTAAATATTTTAAGCTCCATTTTGCTAGTCTTATTAGGACTTGTTGTCGGAATCATGACAATGTTTATCGTTAATTACAAAAGAAAGAGTAATGCATTAAATAGTGCTGATACTATTTTAGAAAATGCTAAAATTGAAGCTGATAAAATAAAAAAGGATTCTTTAAATGAAGCTAAAGAAGAAATGAATCAATTACGTGAGAAAACAGATATTGAAATAAAAGAAAAAAAGTTAGAATTAAAAGAAACAGAGCAAAGACTGTATTCTCGAGAAGAACATATTGATAGACGTGAACAAGCAGTACAAAATAGGGAGGCATCTTTAGAAGAAAAAGAACAAAATTTGATAGATAAGCAAAAAGAGATTCAAGAAGATCAAGCAAAAGTGGAGGATATAAAGCAAGAGCAGATTGCTCTTTTAGAACAAATATCAGGTTATACTGAGGAACAAGCTAAAGACATAGTAATGCAGAAAGTAGAAGCAGATATGAGTTTAAAAATATCTGCCTATATTAAAGAGCGTGAAGCTGAAGCTAAATTACAGGCTGATCGTAATGCTAGAAGCTTATTAGTGGCTTCAATGCAGCGATATGCAGCTGATGTAGCATCAGAGCAAACAGTAACAGTAGTTGATTTACCAAACGATGATATGAAAGGTCGCATTATTGGTAGAGAAGGACGGAATATAAGAACGATTGAAGCTGTTACTGGGGTAGATCTTATTATCGATGATACACCAGAAGCTATAGTTTTATCTAGTTTTGATCCTCTAAGGAGAGAAATAGCTAGAGTAACAATTGAGACATTAATTAAAGATGGACGAATTCATCCAGCTAGAATTGAAGAATTATATGATAAAACAGCTAAAGAAATGAAAGAGAAAATCTTAGAATATGGAGATGCTGCTTTATTCGAAGTGGGTATTACTAAAGTAGATCCTGCTTTGGTGGAAATATTAGGTAAATTGCATTTTAGAACTAGCTATGGGCAGAATGTCTTAAAACATTCAATAGAAGTAGCTCAATTGACTGGTATTATGGCAGCTGAATTAGATCAGAGTGTATCACTGGCTAAAAGAGCAGGTATCTTACATGATATTGGTAAAGCTATTGATCATGAAATGGAAGGTAGCCATGTGGAACTGGGGGTGGCTTTAGCTAAAAAATATAAAGAAAATGAAGTAGTTATTAATGCTATAGCATCTCATCATGGTGATACAGAACCTACTAGTATAATAGCAGAATTAGTATCTATAGCTGATGCCCTATCAGCTAGTAGGCCTGGTGCTCGTAATGACTCACTTGAAAATTATATTCAACGTTTACATGATTTAGAAAATATTGCTAATGAGATGGATGGCGTTGAGAAAACATTTGCTATGCAAGCTGGTCGTGAATTAAGAGTCATGGTCAAACCAGAACAAATTAGTGATGCTCAAAGTCAAAAAATGGCTATAGATATTAAAAATAGAATTGAGGAAGAGTTACAATATCCTGGTACTATTAAAGTTATTGTTATAAGAGAGACAAGAGCACAAGAAGAAGCTAAATAGAGATTGAAAATATTCAGTCTTTTTTGTATCTTAATAAGAAGGTGATATTATAAATTTTGATTGGAATGTATATTATTATGATTATTATAACCGTATTAATAATTTAAGTATTAAGGCTCAAGGAAGAGTAAAAAGTGATAAATTTTTTCCTATTTATTTAACTAATGGGAAAGAAGAAATATTTAAACCACTATCTAAGACTAAACCATTTTCAACTCCATATTTTGCATATAGTGAAGTTTTTTGGTCAACCATTATCAATAAATATTTTGATTCTAAAACACCTATTTATAAATTAGCTATTTGCAATCATATAGAGGAAATGTCTAAAACTAAATATTGTCATGGTACTATTGTTAATTCATTAATAAAGCCTAATTGTAAACTGATAAATCTATATGAGTTATTTATGGATTATCCCGATTCTAATGTAGATATTACTAATTATATTAATTATTGTGAAAAATTCTATGATTATACTATGATATTTAATTCAAAATTAATGAGAGAGAATAACGAATTAGCCCAAGCTTTAGCTTTTCAGATTTTAATATCTATATTAAAATTAGATCAAAATTATCATTATGAAAATATATTATTTTATGATGATAATACTACCTTTACACTTGCTCCTATGATAGATCATGAATTTTCTAGTATGTTTTTATATTTAGATAGATTAGATTTACATCAAGATCATTTTGAGAAGGGGATATCATCTTTAATACCTAATATAGATTCAGATAATATATTTAATAAATATCAGTATCAGGCATTTGCTACCTTATATAACAATTTAGATTTAATAGTTAGTAGATATCCAAATACTGCTTATCAATTTTTAGTTAAATTAAAACATTTTATAAGTGATTGGCAAAGTGAATCTTTTATGTTAAGAGATAATAATTATATACAACCATTTAATAGTTTTAATTTTATAATATATCAGGCTCAGTTTAAACATAAAAACATAGAATTAGCTAATAAATTAGACAATAATTTAGTATTGTATAATCCAAAGATAGATGATATAAGTAAATTAATTTATGAAGAAGTAATATCAATTAGTAATAATTTATTTCAAGAAATAGAAAAAAGGCTAGTTATGCATAACTAACTTTTTTAATAAATACTTTCTGTTAAATCTTTAACAGCTGTTAAAATATAAGATATTTTATACCATGTAGCATAGTCAACTTGACCAGTAACTGGTAATGAAAAAGCCTTTTGAAAAGCTTTAACACTATCTTCAGTACTATCGCCAAAATAACCAGTAGGTTTTTGAATTAATGGAATACCAGGATAGCTACCATGAATATAATTTAGAGCATTTTGTAAAAAATAGATATCTGAATTACAATTACCTTGCTTTAAAGTGGTAGTAAATGAGTAAGGATAATTATTTGTTACTTTTGCATCATAAATATTAACATCATTACCATAATAATATCTTAAAATGCCAATAGCGCTATAACCTTGATCACCTAATTCTTTAGATCCCCATTGGCTTAAATAACCTGATTCATTAGTATTACTTTTATAGTGAGCTAATAAGGGTTCTAGTCTTATACCCCTACGAATATAATTATTGAATATTTCATCTACCATTTGTGAAATAGGTTCAAATATAGTACCATTGCGAGTATATTTTTGATCATAAGTAGTAGTAGAAGTAATAGTAAAATTATAACCTCTACTACGATACCATTCAGTATAAATGCGATTTAAAGTAAATGATATAATAGCTAAGATATTAGCTTTAATAGTTTCCTTTGGCCATGTACTATAAATTTCACTACTAGCTACATTTTTTATATATTCAGTAAAGGGTACAGTATAATTAGGAGCACTATTATCATTTGGATTTCCATCATGAATAACAATAGTGGAAGGAATTAACACTTCTTTTAAAATAATAGGGGCTATTCCATTATTATTTTCCTCATTAGACATTATATAATCAGGATAATTACCCCATAATACATTTGGACTAATATTAGAAATTTCTTCATTTTGATTTTCATCCAGGGATGTTAAATAAATATTTTGGATAGAAGTAATATCATCAAATATTTGAACTCCGTTAATTCTAGTTGGAGTTAGACCAAAAGCATTAACTAATATATCATATGTTTCATAAGGTCTAGTTTGTTTCTGATCTATTTCAGAGTAACTTTTATTAATTGTATTTAGAGTAATTAAATCGGTTTGCCCATTTTCATTAGTAGTAGTATTAAGAATAACATTATCATTTTTGATAATAGTAATATTTGCTTCTTTAATAGGATTAGCAATAGTATCACTATATACATTGATTTTTAAATATCCCTTTGCCATATTTCACCTCAATATATTATATATAATATATGTTAAATAAATGAATATAATTAAATAGGTGATATTCATGAATAATAATTTACAAATAGGAGATATGGGGGATAATGTTAAAATAATACAGGGAAAATTAAAACAATTAGGCCTTTATAATGCTATTATTACAGGTAGATATGGTTTAGCTACTAAAATTGGAGTAGAGGCTTTTCAAAGAAATAATGATATACCAGTAACAGGAATAGTAAACTCTATTACATATCAGAGATTAGTAGATTATACAGAACCATTAGTAGCACCCATTAGTATTTATCCAACTCTTAGTTTAGGGTCTACTGGTAGTTATGTAACAGACTTACAGACTAAATTAAAAACTCTATTATATTATACTGGCGATATAAATGGTAATTTCGATTTAGATACTGAAAATGCTGTTAAGAGATTACAAGTAAATAATGAATTAACAGCTGATGGAAAAGTAGGTAGCCAAACATGGAATAAAATTAATTCCTTATATGGAAATTTAAATGATTGCGCTATTGATAATAACATTACTGATAATGAAATATATACAGTAGTAAGTGGAGATACCTTGTATGGAATAGCACAGAAATATAATACAACAGTAGATGCAATTAAAATATTAAATAATTTAACTACAAATAAATTACAAATAGGTCAAAAACTTAAAATTCCTAATATTAATAATGATGGATATATTAAATATACAGTAGTAAGTGGCGATACTTTATATGGTATAGCTCGTAAATATAACACAACAGTAGATGCTATAAAAAATATAAATAACTTATCGAGTAATATATTACAAATAGGACAGATTATTAATATTCCAACAAGTAATCAGGGTACATATATTAATTATGTTGTAGTAAGTGGGGATACATTATATAAAATAGCTAATATATATAATGTATCAATTGATACTTTAAAATCATTAAATAACTTAACAAATAATATATTAAGGATAGGGCAGGTACTTAAAATTCCTACTAATGTAGAAGTCAATTATATTACTCATACAGTAGTAAGTGGGGATACATTATACGGAATAGCTAGACAATATAATACAACTGTAAATGATATTAAAGAATTAAATAATTTAAACAGTAATATATTAAGTTTAGGTCAAGTACTTAAAATACCAGTTTAATATTATATTTTAAATTTAATTTCTTTATTTCTATCAATATTGCTGATATATACTTTTTGTGATAAGTGATTAAAAAAATATATTTATTTATTTTATTTCCATTTTTAATTATTTAATTGTTTTAGTATACTACTAGATATCTATGCTTCAATTATGATGTAAAAAAACTAATTCTGATATTACAAACTTTATTTTAATTCGATTTTTTTTAATAGCTATTTAATAAAAATATCAAGATTTTATAATTGACACAAAATATTGTCATGATTATAAAAACTATATAAGATTAATTAAATTTAAATAAAATATTAATTAATTAGGTGTATTTCAAAAGTAAACTGTGAATTAATAGATATATATTAATTGTACTCATTATAAGTATAATATAAAACAAATATTTAAATATATTATATTGGTAAGTACGCAAAAATATGATTAACTAGTAAGGTGGGCTAAACTTACATATATCCATTAGCTAAAAATTAGTGAAAGACTAATTGTATATATTTATTATATATCTCAATTTACTTTTGAAATTAAATTTAGTTTATTTTTTATAGAAAAAAGTATCAAAATATGAATATTTATGATATAATTTATTTATGCAGGTGTAGTACAATGGTTAGTACACGGCCTTGCCAAGGCTGGGATGCCAGTTCGATTCTGGTCACTTGCTCCAGATTGATAGGAAACTCGGAAAATTCTTCGAGTAGTAATATACATTAACTAGAAGTACGTTCTAGT
>CANQEN010000034.1 GCA_947595045.1 uncultured Bacilli bacterium
ATCTCCTTTATTTAATTATATCAAAGAAAAAGTAAACACATCTTTTTTGTGTCTACTTTTATCTTACAACTTCAATATTATATAAATATCTCATCTTTTTATATTTCACCTAAATATTTAGCTGTTCTTACCATCTGTGCACTATAACCCATTTCATTATCATACCAAGCTACTATTTTAACTAATTGCTTACCATCAACTTCTAAGATTTTAGTCAGTTGTCCATCAATTAAGCCTCCTAAATGTGAGCCAATAATATCACTTGATACAATAGGATCCATAGTAAAGCCTATTGATTCATTAGTATTTTGTTCAAATAAATTATTAATCTCCTCTACTGTTGTATTTCTATTTAATTCTAAAGTTAAATCAATTACTGAACCAGTTGAAGTTGGGACTCTTAGAGCACTACCATCCATTTTTCCTTTTAATGATGGAATAACTAAACCAATAGCGCTTGCAGCCCCAGTCGATGATGGAACAATATTAGTAGCACATGCTCTACCACGTCTTGCATTAATGCCTTTTTTATGAGCTATATCTAATGTTGCTTGATCATTAGTATAAGCATGAACTGTAGTCATATATCCTTTTGTTATACCTATATTTTGTTCAATAATATTAAGAACAGGTGCTAAACAGTTAGTTGTACAACTAGCAGCACTAATTACTTGTTCACTACCATCTAATGTATTTTCATTAACATTATAAACAATTGTTTTTAAATCACCTTTAGCTGGTGCTGAAATAATAACTTTTTTTGCTCCTGCCTTAATATGTGCCTCAGCACTCTCACGACTAGTAAAATGTCCTGTACATTCAAATACTTGATCAATATCTAATTCTTTCCAAGGTAAATTGCTAGGATCAGTTTCTGAATATACTCTAATCTCTCTCTTTCCTACTATAATATAATTATCTCTAAAAGTAATATCATCTACACGATAATTACGATGATTAGTATCATATTTTAATAAATAAGCCAATTGCTCTGCATCAGTTAAATCATTAATAGCCACTACTTCAAAAGTAGGATCTTCCTCCATAATTCTAAATACTAACCTTCCTATTCTTCCAAAGCCATTTATTGCTACTTTAATCACTATATTCCTTCTTTCTATATTCTAAATTCTAAAACAACTACCACCTATAAACTCTCTAAGTAATGAATCTTCTGGTACTACATCTCCAGCAATTGGTAAAAAATTACGTAATAAATTAATTAATCTCAAAGCCTCAGGATATACGTCATCATCTTCATCTACTGAGAACAATAATGGTTCTACATATGTTTTTAATACCCCTATCTCATAAACAAGAGCCGAATTAATAACTTTATCTACCTCATCTTGATATGTATATATATTATTTTGTTCACCTAAAGTAATAGCTGGCCACATCCTAAGTGTATCAGCTGCATTAATCCCTCTTGTCTTACTATCTCTAATAATTCTTCTTAATCTTCTAATATCACTAGTATGAATATGATTATGATTATCAATATTTAAATTAGTTAAAGGACTAATATATATTTTATATTTTTTATCTCGCTCAATCGCCATAGTTAATAAATCATTTAAAGCATGAATACCTTCAATAATAATAACATCATTATCTCCTAATTGAATATATTTTTTATTATACTCTCTTTTTCCTAATATAAAGTTATAACTTGGTATTTCAACTCGTTCTAAAGCTAATAATTTTAGTAAATGCTTATTAAATAAATCAACATCAACAGCACTTAATGATTCAAAATCATATTCTCCATTTGCATTTAATGGTGTTTTATCTTTATTAAAGAAATAATCGTCAGTTGATAATTGATATACATTTATACCTCTACTTTTTATATATGTTTTTAATTTAGTAGCTGTTGTTGTTTTTCCACTACTAGATGGACCTGCTAATAAAATAACTCTAATTTTACGTTCTCCCTTACTAATCTCCTCAGCTATATCTACTAATTGACTATCATAAAAAGCCTCTGCTAAATAGACCAATTCATTTATATGTGTATTGGATACCATTAAATTCAAATCTGCTGCGTTTTCAATATTAACTTTTCTTCCAAATTCATGATATTTTTGAAAAGAATCAAACACTTTCTCATGATGAACATAATCTAATGTACATTCAGGATTTATGGTATCAGGAATAGATAAAACAAAACCATATGAACTAACATAATTTAATTTAAAATCATTTATCTGTTTAGTACTATAAGCCATCTTACCATAAAAATAATCATATAAATCATTAATTCTATATAGATTAATATAAGTATTAGAAATATATTTCAATACATTAACTTTATCAAACTTATTTTTCTTTTTAAAATACTTAATAGCATCTGTTCTAGCTACACTTAATTTAGTAAATAAATAATTATCTTCAACTATTTCACGCATTTCACTTTCTAATCTTTGTAATAAATCTTCAGTAATTTGCTGATCTTTTATTCTACAAAAAACTCCCTTATCAATAGAATGCTCAATAATAACTTGTGCATTTTCTCCCAAAACATTCTTTACTGCCAATGTTAGTATAAAATTGACACTACTACTATACACACTATTACCAACACTACTACTACGATCATAAAAAGTTACTTTACAACTTTTACTAATTGGATCAGCTAAATCAACTAAGTCATTATCTACTTTTCCTATTAAAATATCATATTGATAATAATCTTTATAACTATCACTAATACTTTTTAAAGTTGTTCCTTTTGGAAATTCTTTTACCTCATAATTATTAAATGTAACTTTTATTGTTTTATTATTCATAGCATCCCTCTATTCTCATTATCATTTTATCAAAAAAACATTATTTTGTCATTATTTTTTGCATAAAAGCCATTATTTTAACTTATTATAAATTATAGGAGATGATACTTATGATTATTCCAAACGTTATTGAAAAAAAGTATAATAGTGAACGAGTGTATGATTTATATTCTAGATTATTAGAAGATCGCATTATTTTAATTAATGATGAAATTAATGATAATACCACCAATATAGTTGTAAGTGAACTTCTATATTTAGATTCTATTAATCATGATGATATTAGTATTTATATCAATTCACCTGGTGGTTCAGTTACTGCTGGTATGGCTATTTATGATACAATGAATTTTATTGACAGTGATGTGTCAACTATTTGTATTGGAATGGCTGCTAGTATGGCTGCTTTTCTATTATCTAGTGGTACTAAAGGTAAAAGATTTTCATTACCCAATAGTGAAATTATGATTCATCAACCATTAGGTGGAGTTAGGGGTCAAGCAACGGAAATTAAAATTGCTGCTGAACGTATTTTAAAACTAAAGAAAAAATTAAACCAATTACTAGCTGATAATACCGGTCAAAAACTAGAAAAAGTTGAAAATGATACCGAACGTGATTATTTTCTAGACCCAACCGAAGCTTTAGAATATGGATTAATTGATAAAGTATTAGAAAAGAAGAGTTAAGTTACAAATAAAAAGTTATTTTAAAAATTGTGTTTAAAATAACTTTTTATTTACACAGTTATATTAATTATCTTGCTTCATCTTTTTCACTAAAACTTTGTTATTAGAATTTATAATTTTAATTATAATTGAAGAAAAAACACTATTTTCTATTACATCATTATTATGCCTTGCAAGATTAACAATCATATCTACTTTATCAGAAAATTCACTCAAAACAGGTAGAAATATATGATTTGATATTTTATCAATATCTTCGCAATATATAGTTTCAAAACTACAAGCTTCAATTATTTTTTTAACAATAGCCAATTTATCATCTTCAGAAAGAACTCTTTCTTTATTACTAAATGTCATATTTTGAATATTTAACTGTTCTTGTGTAAAAAAGATTATTTTATTATATATTAGCTCTTTATTATATAAAAAGTCATATGCAAGTTCATTTATAAAATCAATATTATAAAAATTATAATGCAATATGAATAAAATTATTTCTGCTAACTTAGACTTTCTTTGACATACGCAAGTTACATAATTATTACATATTCTATTTACAATCTCATCTACGGTTTCCTTTCGATAACTTTTAGTATATTCTTCATCATTAATTTTTGTCTTTATTTCAACTTCTTTAGCGTTTTCCTCAATAAATTTTTTTTGATTTATTTCATTACCTAATCCAAATTGTTCATATATTTCTTTTGCTGTAGACTTATGATGATTTATCATATTTTTATATTTTAAAGGATCTCGATTATTAAAAAAGTCTTCATAAAAGTCTTTCTCTGAAACAATTGTCCTATAATCATCAACTAAATTATTTCTATAATATTTTGCCAATTCATATAACTTTTTAGAAATAGATATTTTATATATATAAAGCTTATCATCTTTTAAAACTGGTAAAAGGCCCTTAGAGCCTAAATAATTAGCTAAATCGACTTGTTCTTGTTCTTTACTACATTCATTTAAAATTCTATTCATCTTGTCTATTTTATCAAAAAATAATTCTTTCATCTGTAACCTCCTTGCAATCATTATACAATATTTTTTATTATTATTGCAACTGAGTAGGATAATCGAGTATAGTATAAATACCCTTATTACATTAACTTAAAAACTTTTAGTCACTGTGTACGTATATTTATTATTTTAATCTCTTGTTAAAAAGAACGATGATGTTCTATTGGTACTAGATATCAGTGTATTTTTGGAAGAGGACTCATATATAATTTTCTTGTTTTCGTCATTACCTTAAATCGCTATTTCTATCATTTTTAATATAAATAAGTCAACTAACCTATTGATGTTTATTTTATATTCATATTTTAATTTACTTTCTGCATCTTGCTTCATATCTTCTAAAATATTATATAGTAATATCTGTTCATAAAAATATTGTTTTATTGAAATATGATTATATTATTATTTATTTAATTTTAATTTAAGTGAAGTGGTAAAATTATTGACTATATTTATCTTAAACATAAATTAAAATTTAAAATTTAGAAAAAAAGACTACTTTTTCAGTAGCCTCTATTTCACTTTTGTGTTTTCTGAATAAATTTTTTATTAGCTTTTCATTAATTTTAACTAGCTTTTTTAGCACCAGTACTCGAATTTGTTGCATAATTATATTTATTAGCTGATTTTCCTACTTGACAGTTCTTTACTTCAATAATTCCTGTTTCTTCATCTACTTTAACACCACTTCCAGATTCATCACCTTCACCAGTACATTTTACTTCTGATCCACTATAGGTAATTTTTTGAATTGGTGTTTTTGAATTAACTGCTGTAGATGTACATTGAGCTGTTCCTGATGCTCCTGATGTACATGTTATTTTACCGCCATCATAATTTTCATCCATCATTAATCTAGCTACGGCTGTTTCCGTTGCTTTTGCGAATGCTTCCACGCTTCTCATATTAGATTTTTCTCTTGCTTCACTTATTATTCCTAATATAATTGGGGTTACTATAAGTGCGATGATTGCCAATATTACTATTACGGCTAATAGCTCAATCAATGTAAATCCTTTTTTATTTTCTTTCATTTTCTCACCACCTTACCCTTATTATATCTAAATAATAACATATTTCATTATCTTAGTCAAACAAGCATAAAAAGAAAAAAGATAGTCTAAACTATCTACTATTCTTATTTATCCTCCTGAGCTCCAGTACTTGAATTTGTTGCGTATTTATATTTCTTAGATGAGTTACCTACTTGACATTTTGATACTGTAATAACACCAGTATCAATATTTACACCTACTCCTTCATTTTGTGATTCAGTAGTACCAGTACATTTTACTGTTGAACCACTATAAGTAATGGGTTGTTCTTTGACTGATGAGTCAGCTGTTGCAGATTTGCACTTTGCTTCTGTCCCTGATGCTCCTGATGTACATGTAATAGCACCACCATCGTAATTTTCATCCATCATTAATCTAGCTACGGCTGTTTCCGTTGCTTTTGCAAATGCCTCAACACTTCTCATATTAGATTTTTCTCTTGCTTCACTTATTATTCCTAATATAATTGGGGTTACTATTAACGCTATTATAGCCAATATTACTATTACTGCTAATAACTCTATCAATGTAAATCCTTTTTTATTTTCTTTCATTTTCTCACCACCTTACTCTTATTATATCTAAATAATAACATATTTCATTATCTTAGTCAAACAAGCATAAAAAGAAAAAAGATAGCCTAAACTATCTTTATGATTTATCCTCTTGAGCTCCAGTACTTGAATTTGTTTCATATTTATATTTCTTAGATGAATTACCTACTTGACATTTTGATACTGTAATAACACCAGTATCTACATCTACAGTAACACCACCGTTAGCACCACCATTACAACTTACTTTGGATCCACTATACGTAATTGTTTGGGTAACATTATTTTTAGCTGTGCACTGTGCTGTCCCTGATTCTCCTGATGTACATGTAATAGCACCACCATCATAATTTTCATCCATCATTAATCTAGCTACGGCTGTTTCCGTTGCTTTTGCGAATGCTTCAACACTCCTCATATTAGATTTCTCTCTAGCCTCACTTATTATTCCTAATATAATTGGGGTTACTATTAACGCTATTATAGCCAATATTACGATTACGGCTAATAACTCTATCAATGTAAATCCTTTTTTATTTTCTTTCATTTCCTCACCACCTTATCCTTATTCTATTTAAATAATAACATTTTTTTCCTAACTAGTCAAACAATGATAGGAAAACTTCTACAGAATATAAAAAAGTAATCTTTTTTTTGATTACTTTTAACTTATAATTTGATTTATTGTTATAATAAAATTTTTATTGTGAGTTTTTTTAATTAATGTTATTTTATATTCTTTGTATAGTTATTTTAAAATTTTACACTTAAAGTTATAATTAATATCGTTTTGCTTTCCATTTATATATTTTATAAACTCATTTCTTAACCCAGGATCATACCTCAGACTAGAATTTATAAGGGTATACATAGGACTCTTAAATAAATACTGAACGTCTTGTTTAATTAAATTTAATTCATGCTTACATAAGTCTAATAATTTTTTACTACCACCTGTTATAACTACTAACCAACTAGTCAAATTATAAGGCCAATTATAATTTTTAACTAATTCTACAATATCTTGTTTAACTTCTTCTTGTTTATTAATAAAGGTATCTCTATCATATATCATATAAGTATAATCACTACGTTGAAGATAACCTTTGGTAACTAATTCTTTAATAAATATTAAATAGTATCTATTGCGTACACATTCAATGGATATATTATAATAATTTACTCCTACCTTTTTATAATATCCTATAGCTGGAATAGAGAAATTATATAATACATTATTATTTTCTAATATTGATTTTTGTGTTATTCTTTTCAAATAAGCATAATAAGTAAAACTAGTTTCATCTAGTTTATTCAGTTTATGATAACTAGTTAATAATATTTTCTTATAAGGAAATTCGTGTTTAAAGTAATAAGTAGATATAAAAGAATCTATTTCCCCAATAGTACAAGCTGTACTATTTATGGGTAAAATAAACGAATCTAAATTATCAATACTATGAGCATTAAAATATGATTCATTATACCGTAGTCGATAATAGCTTTTATTACCAGCTATATTTAATTCTAAATCATATTGACTTGAATCTAATAAATCACTATCTATTTTATTAGTTAAACCATTATATAAATTTCCCTTTTTTATTTTAAAATGTGCCATAATATCACCTATTGGCTCTATATTATAGCACATTTTATATATTTTACAAATTTATTTAGTTTTGATAAATGATCTAGCTGTATAGAATAAAAATAAGATCATAATCAATAGGAATAACCAAGATAAAATTATATTAATAAAACCAGCTGTATATTTATCTATAATGCCATTCAATAAATTACTAGGTAAATATCCTAAGAACTCACTAAAACTATTTAAACCAATATTTGTTTTAATAAAATAAACAATTCTTAAAAATAATTCAATTGCAGCTATCCCATACACAGCTTTACTTAAACTTCGCTCATAACATGCCCAACAAACAATTAATATAATTAAAAATAATATAACAAATGCATCCATTTACTTCACCTCTACTGTAATTATATTATCATAATTAACTTTCTTTTTCAAATATTAGCATTAATCATATTTGATAAAACCCAATCATAATTAGCTAATTTAATATTATAATCAATGCTATTTCCACAATTAAGGTAATGAAATACTTAACTAACATTATACATATGTTTCTTTTTTTTAATCAAATAATTTTTAATATCTATTTGGATATTTTTAGTTCCATCATCTACTTTTTTTTACTAAATTATATAAATACTCAACATATCTAGCTTCAATTAATACTCAAATAATATATTAACATGCTTTAATATCTATATTATTTTTATATACTCTTTTATAGCAACAATAGCTGTACCAATAACAAACCATAAAAGATAACAGCATATTCAAATGGTAACTTAAATAAACTAATTATTATTAAAAATAAAAACCAAACTAAAGCAATATATGTCCTATTAAAATTATTTATCATTAATAAATATGAATAACCTATATCACCATTCATTATACCATCATAACTCTCACATCTATATCAAGATATTATAAAGTGATATCAATATTTACAAATTAATGTAAATATAAAACAATATATTTCAATTTTTACTTAAAAAAAACTAATAATGCGATATATTATTAATAGGTGGAGAAATGAAGAAAAGGTTTAAGTATTTATTTTTAATATTATTTATAAGTTTATTATCATTCAATATATATCAATTAAGAGCTAATGCTGATTCTGGCTTTGATTCTAGTTTTGATTCTGGTAGTAGTTGGGATAGTGGCTCTTCATGGGACAGTGGTTCCTCATGGGATTACGATTATAGTTCAGATAATAATTATAGCTCAAGTAACTATGATGGTCCTTTTTGGTTGATATTAATTTCATTAATATTTGATACTCCTATTATACCAATAATAATTATCATTTATTTTATGCGACTTATTCAAATTAGAAAAAGGCCTATCAATAAAACAACTAATGAATTTAATTATCAATCTGATTTAATATCTGAAGAAGATTTTCAAAAAATGGTTAAAGGTATGTCTAAAGAAGAATTTGGTAAATTAGCTTTTCAAATATATAAAGATGTTCAAATAGCTTGGATGAATTTTGACTATGATACTCTACAAGATAAATTAACTAATGAAATGTTTAATATGTATAAAATGCAGTTAGAATCACTTCAAGTTAAAAATGAACAAAATATTATGTCTGATATTAATTATCATAATGCTGAAATTATTAGTGTTGAATTAGATAAAGATACAACTACCATTAAAGTGGGATTAACTGTTTTATGTAAAGATTATATTATAAATACTAAAAATAATAATGTAGTTCGTGGTAAGAAAAATATAACTTGGCAGTATCATTATATATTAACACTTATCAGTAAAAAAGACGTAGTTAATGAGATTATATGTCCACATTGTGGCGCTAAAGTAAACTTAAAAGCAACTAATGTATGTGAATATTGTAAATCAACTATTATATCTGATAAACATGATTGGATATTAAGTAAAAAAGAAATGGTTAAACAAGAAAGGAAGTAATTATATGGAAAATATCTTAACATATGATTCAAGCTTTAATGAAGCTGAATTTCTATCTAGAGTAGCTAATATATATGTTATGTTGTGTAATAGTTTAATGTTAGAAGATTTAGAAAGAGTCAAACATATGATTAGTAAACAAGTATTTGATAAATATAATAACTTATTAGATACTTTACAAAAGAATAATGAAAGACAAATGTTTGATGAATTAAATGTTAAAACATCAAATATCACGGATATTAGAGTTGATGATAATAATATATATATTGATGTTACATTAATATCTAGATATTTAAACTATGTTATTGATAAACAAACAAATAAATTAAAAAGAGGTAATAACAATACTAGGGTAGAACTTAATAATTATTTAACTTTTGTAAAAAAAAGAGAAACTAAAAAACAATCTATAGCTAGAACTTGTCCTAATTGTGGAGCACATATGGATATTAATTATAATGGTAAATGTGCATATTGTGGTTCAATCTATAATACTTCAGACTTTGATTATATTTTAGATTCTATTGTAACAGATGACATAAATTAATTTTAAAGCAAAAAAGATCCAATTTTAAAATTAAATTGAATCTTTTTATATATTATTAACAATATCATCTTTAATATATAAGCCATCTTTATCTACATCAACTACTATTTGTGAATTAAATTTGATATTATCCATAATTATATTATTAGCTATTAAGGTCTCTAAATTTCTAGAAACAAAACGTTTTATTGGTCGTGCCCCATAATTAGAATCAAAAGACTCATCAATAATATAATCTTTAGCCTTATCAGATAAAGTAATCGTTATTTTTTTATCACTTAGACGATTTTCAATTTCATGAATTATCTTATCTAATATTTGATATATAACTTCTTTACTCAATGAATTAAAAATAATAATTTCATCAATTCGATTAATAAATTCTGGTTTAAAAGTTCCACGTAATTCATTAATAATCATCTGATTACTATTATCATCATGATTTAAAATATATTCACTTCCCAAATTAGAAGTCATAACAATAATAGTATTTTTAAAATCAACTGTTCTGCCTTGAGAATCAGTAATGCGTCCATCGTCTAATATCTGAAGTAATATATTGAATACATCACGATGAGCTTTTTCTATTTCATCAAATAAAACAATACTATAAGGATTTCTTCTAACAGCTTCAGTTAATTGACCACCTTCATCATAACCAACATATCCTGGAGGAGCTCCTACCAATCTAGCTACACTATGGGCTTCCATATATTCACTCATATCAATACGAACCATATGTCGCTCATCATCAAATAATTCATAAGCTAAGCTACGTGCTACTTCTGTTTTCCCGACACCAGTTGGTCCTAAAAATAGAAATGAACCAATAGGTCTATTAGGATCTTTAATACCAGCTCTAGCTCTAATAATAGCCTCACTAACTAATTTTAAAGCTTCATCTTGACCTTTAACCCGTTGTTTTAAATTTTCTTCCAAATTTAATAATTTTTCTCGTTCTCCTCCAACTAATTTAGTTACAGGTATTTTAGTCCATTTAGATATAATAGCAGCAATATCTTCTTCGGTTACCTCATCACTTAAAATTTTAGATTGATTATTCATTCGAAGATCTTCTAATTCTTTATTTAAAGTAGGTAATACTCCATGTCTTAATCTAGCTGCTACTTCTAAATTATAATTATTTTCAGCTTGCTCTAATTCAAAAGTTGTTTTCTCTATTTCTTCTTTTTTAGCATTTATCTTAGCTAAAATATCTTTTTCTTCTTCCCATTTGCTACGCAAATTTTTTTCTTGTTCTTTTAATCCTACTAACTTTTCGTTAATTTCACTTACTCTTTTTTTAGATATTTCATCCTTTTCTTTTTTTAAAGCAGCTAACTCAATTTCTAATTGCATAATAGTTCTCGTTAAAGTATCTAACTCAGTAGGAACTGAATCCATCTGTACTTTTATAGTTGAACAAGCTTCATCTACCAAATCAATAGCTTTATCAGGTAGAAAACGATCAGTAATATATCGATCTGATAAAGTAGCAGCAGCAACTAAAGCTTTATCTTTAATATTAACACTATGATATACTTCAAAACGTGACTTTAATCCCCTTAAAATAGTAATTGTATCCGTTACTGTAGGTTCAGCCACTTGAACTTTTTGAAATCTTCTCTCTAAAGCTCCATCTTTCTCAATATACTTACGATATTCATTTAAAGTAGTAGCTCCAATGACATGAATTTCACCACGAGCTAACATCGGTTTTAACATATTGCCTGTATCCATAGCTCCTTCAGCTCCAGAACCAACAATCATATGAATTTCATCGATAAACATGATGATTTCTCCATCTGATTTTTTTATCTCTTGTAATACAGCTTTTAATCGCTCTTCAAATTCACCACGATACTTTGCTCCAGCTATAAGAGCCCCTAAATCTAATTCCCAAATACGTTTATTCTTTAGACTATTAGGCACATCACCTTTAACAATACGACTAGCTAATCCTTCAACAATAGCTGTCTTTCCAACCCCTGGTTCACCAATTAGGACTGGATTATTTTTAGTCTTACGTGATAAAATACGAGTTATACTACGAACTTCTTCATCACGACCAATAACGGGATCAACTTTACCATCAATAACACTTTGAACAATATCACGACCATATTTTTCTAAAACATTTTCTAAATTTTGTTCATATGGATTATTCATATTCATAATATCCCTCCTAACTTATTATGTGAATGTAATCCACTCATATTACATTATACTCAAATTTTAGCACTTGTCAAGTATGAGTGCCAAATATTATTTCATTAAAAAATAAAAAGAACTGTCATAAATTTAAAATCAATTTAGACACCCTTCTTACATACTTATTATAATTATTCTTCTTTTTAAAACTTACCTTTATTCCTTCTCCTATTATCTCATAATCTATCATTTGTTCTTCCAATTTATTTATTACCTTATTATAAGCTCTACTTGGAAAACCTGTTCTATTCTGTTTTATCTTATAATCAAATAAATAATATAACAAATAACAATCATCACCAAATACATTATAAAATTTTCCTATTTTTCTTATATCCATTTTTTCATTCATACATCATACCTCCACACAAAAACACTAGTAAAAACATTTAAATCTTTACTAGCCCTTAAATCATAATACAGTCAATAGGTAAATACGTAATCTCTCCATCTGTATTTCTACTTTTAGCTATATTAGCTAAAGATATGTTCTATCCTTTATAATTCTAATTACTAAGCCCTATATCCAACCTAATAACCTGCATTTTTAAAGAACTGGCCGAACCCGATTCGTATTGTTGGCATTGTTGTTCACATTACCACTACTATTCACATTCCACACATTGTTAGCA
>CANQEN010000035.1 GCA_947595045.1 uncultured Bacilli bacterium
TTGAATCCAGGATATGAGAATGAAACAGTAGATGGTACTACAACAGGAAGTTTATATTGGAATAGAGCAAGTGGAAAATGTTATAATGGAAAAAACAATGCAACAACAGCCTGTGATTTTACAGAAAATAATGGTAATCCAAAAGGTTTAAGCGAAGAAGCCAAGAATATGATAGAGAAGAGTACCTGGTATTTAGGCGGAACAGATTATATGTCACAATATACCTTAAGCAACATAACAGATTTAATGGATGCAGAGAGAGGAACAGAAGTACATAAGACACCAGAAACAACTACGAATACATATAATGATAATATAACAAGAACAACAATCTGGAATGGATATGTAGGCTTAATGTATCCAAGTGATTATGCCCAAGCTATAAAAAGTGATAGTTGTAATCGTGACTTAAATAGTTGGGATTTAGATGAAGAAGCATGTGCCGAAAATGATTGGTTGTATAAATCAACCTATATGCAATGGGGGATAAGTCCTGTTAAACTTTCTGGTTACACTGTGTATGCTGCTAATAGCTATGGTGGTGAAAGTGTTGAAGAGGAAGCTGGTGATACTGGAATGGATGTGAGACCAGTCGTGAATCTGAAAACCAGTGTGAAAATTACTAATTTAGATGAAGCAGATGGGTCTTCAGATAAATCATATGAATTAAGTTTATAAATAAAAAAGGGGCTGTAATGAAATTATTTAGTTTCATTACAGCTTCTTTTAAATGATATAAATATTTATACCATATTTTAGTGTTTCAGTATCTAAAAATAGACTAGTATGAGGGGGATGATATGTTAATATCCCAAATATAATATAAGTAATTATAATACCAATGGTGGCTAAGATACTCCATAAAACACTAATATTAAGTTTTAATAAAAAATAACTAATTAATTGAGTTAGTGCTATCGTAATAAAAAGGCAAGAAAAGATTAAAATCATATTACTGGAATGCCATGGTAAAAATAGTGTTAAATAAATAGGTATACTTATTATGGCAGATATAAAGGAAGAGACAATTACTTTGTGATTTTTGATAAAGAAATAGTCAATGATTCCCCATATTAATATAGTTGTAAATAACATTTTCATATGTTCCCATATTGATTCGTTTACAGGAAAAAAAATTGAGAATAAAGAATTAGGTAACCATTTATATAAATTATGTGTTAAAAAGCATAAGAGAAATATAGCGATTGTATCAATTATTTTTAGTTTTATAAATTTCATTAAAACACCTCATTAATATTATGTTTAATTCTTTTTAAAATATGATAAATAATAAAAATAATGTTTAATTTGGTAGAAAAAGGTGTATAATATTTAGAAATTGCATAAAAATTTAGTATTTTTTTAATTTTGAAAAAGGAATTTGCCCGTTTTTGTCGTATATTAATAATGTAGGGTATTTTTGGAAGTGATAAGTTGAGAATAGAACAAGATACATTGAATGAGATTAGGAATAGTGTTGATATTGTAGATGTGATATCTAGTTATTTGCCATTAACAGCTCGTGGTAAAAATTATTTTGGTGTTTGTCCCTTTCATGAAGACCATTCTCCTAGTATGAGTGTATCACGAGAAAAGCAAATTTATACTTGTTTCTCTTGTGGATCAACAGGTAATGTTTTTAAATTTATTAGTGATTATGAAAATATTCCTTTTATTGAGGCTGTAAAGAAGTGTGCAGATATAGGTGGGATTCCTTTAAATATTGATATTAACAAAACTAGTCAAATTAAACCTAAATTACAAGTTTTATATGATATTTATCAAACTAGCCAAATGTTTTATCAAAATAATATGAGTTCTACAGTGGCCCATGAAGCTCGTAATTATTTAAAGAAAAGAGATATTGATGATGATATTATTAAAGAGTTTGGTATTGGTTTAGCTGTAAATGAATCTGATATGTTGACTAAGTTATTACAAAGTAAAAAGTTTAGTGATAAAGATTTAATTCGTAGTGGATTGGTATCCGATAGTTCAATTAATCTTACAGATATTTATCGTAATCGTATTATGTTTCCCTTATATGATATTAATGGTAAAGTAATTGGTTATAATGGACGTGCTTATCATGGAGAGGATACTAATAAATATATAAATTCTAAAGAAACAGAGTTATTTAAAAAAAGAAATTATTTATATAACTATCATCGGGCTCGTAGTGAAGCTAGGTTAAAAAAAGAAATTATTTTAATGGAAGGTCCAATGGATGTTATTAGGGCTTATACTATTGGTATTAAAAATGTAGTGGCCACGTTGGGTACTGCATTTGGTCATGAGCAAGCATTATTAGTTAGACGATTAGCTTCAAATGTTATTTTATGTTTTGACGGAGATCAAGCAGGATTAAAGGCTACTAAATTAGCTATAGAAGAATTAGATAAAGTGGGGATAATACCTCAAATAGTTAGATTAAATGATAATATGGATCCTGATGAATATATTAGAACTAATGGTAAAGAATCTTTTTTAGATGTAATAGCGCATCCTATGAATTTAGTGGAGTTTAAAGAGTTAAATTTAAAGTTAGGTCGTGATTTATCTAATAGTTCTGATATGGCTGACTATGTAAATGATATGATTCAGGAAATTGGTCATATTGATGATGAAATATTAAAAGAGGTTAGTCTTCAAAAGTTAAGCCAAGAATCACATCTAGATGTTAGTTTATTACGTAAAAAAGTAACTGAATTGAAACCTACTATAGTTATAATGGATATGCCTAAAAAAGATCGGTCTAAAATTACTAAGTATGAGGCATCTGAACGTAATTTAGTGTATTATATGCTGAGATCTGGTAATGTTATTAAAATGTATGATAATAATATTATTAGTATGATGTGTGATAAGTATAGACGATTAGCTATGCAAATAAGTGCTTTTTATAAAAAAAATGGTTATATCAAAGTAGCTGATTTACTAACAGCTATTTATAATGATAAAGAGGCCGTTAATACTATTGGAGAGTTAGAATCTTTGTCATTGAGAGAACAGTATGATTATGATGAAATTGAAGATTATATAGAAAATATTAAACAACATAATGAGTTAATTAAAGTTAATAATTATAAAAAACAATTAAAGCAGGAGACTGATTTTAATAAAAAGATAGAATTAGCAAATAAAATAGTAGAGTATAAATTAAGGAGTGAAGATAATGATAGATGAAATAAAGTCATTTGAAAAGAGAAAAGAAGAATTAGTTAAATTAGGAAAAGAAAAAGGATTTATTACTTATGAGGAATTGGCTAATTATTTAAAAGGTTTAGAATTAGATGCAGATAGTTTAGATGATTTGTATAATGCTTTTAATGACAATAATATAGCAATTGTATCAGAAGATGATAATAATGGTGAAAATGATGACGAGGGTAAATTGTTATTAGATGATAATACATTAACCAAAGACTTAACTATTAATGATCCTGTTAGGATGTATTTAAAAGAGATTGGACAGATTAGATTATTAACTTTAGATGAAGAGGCTTCATTAGCTGATCGTATTACATCTGGCGATCAAGAAGCTAAAAATATTTTAGCTGAGGCTAATTTAAGATTAGTGGTTAGTATTGCTAAAAGGTATGTTGGAAGGGGAATGTTATTTCTAGATTTAATTCAAGAGGGGAATATTGGCCTTATGAAAGCTGTTGATAAGTTTGATGTTACTAAAGGCTATAAATTTTCAACTTATGCTACTTGGTGGATTAGGCAAGCCATAACTAGAGCTATTGCTGATCAGGCTAGAACAATTAGAGTTCCTGTCCATATGGTTGAAACAATTAATAAATTAGCTCGTGTTCAAAGACAACTAACATTAGAATTAAATCGCGAACCTAGTGAAGAAGAATTAGCTAAAAAAATGAATACTAGTCCTGATAAAATTAGGGAAATTTATAAAATTAGTCAAGATCCAGTTAGTTTAGAAACACCGATTGGAGAAGAGGATGATTCTCATTTAGGTGATTTTATTAAAGATGCAGCTAATTTAAGCCCAGAAGAATTTGCAACTAATGAAATGCTTAAGGATGAAATTAGTCAAGTATTAGAAACTTTGACTGAACGGGAAGAAAAGGTTATTCGTTTGCGTTTTGGCTTAGAAGATGGTAAACCTAGAACCTTAGAAGAAGTAGGGCAAATGTTTGGAGTAACTCGTGAGAGAATTAGACAAATTGAAGCTAAGGCTTTAAGAAAATTGCGTCATCCATCTCGTAGTCGTAAGTTAAGAGATTATATGGGTGAATAATGTTATCAAAGAGATTACAGGCAATAGCTGATTTAATACCTGCTAATAGTAGAGTAATAGATGTGGGTTGTGATCATGGCTTATTATCTATCTATTTATCAAAATATAAAAATTGTGCTTGTATAGCTACTGATATTAGTAAATATGCTGTTGATAGTGCAATTAAAAATGTTAATAAATATCAGGTTGAAGTTGAAGTAGTAGTTACTGATGGACTTAATAATATTAATATTGATAATACAGATTATATAGTTATAGCTGGTATGGGTACTTATACTATTATGCATATTTTGAATACTAAAAATTTAAGTGATAATTTAATAATATCATCTCAAAATCATTTAAAAGAACTGAGAATGTTTTTAGTAGATTTGGGCTATAAAATAGAACAAGAGATTTGGTTAGAAGATAATGATAAAGATTATATTATTTTAAAATTAATAAAGAAAGATATACAATATAATGAATTAGAGTATGAATATGGACCAATATTAATTAATAATGATGCTTATATAGAGCATGTTATAAATAAGAAAGAATCTATTTTACAAAAAATTCCATTAGATAAATATATAATTAGAACTAAATATGAGAATGAAATTAACAAATTAAAGCAGAAATTATAATAATTTCTGCTTTTATATAAAGAATTGTGGACCATTGTTATATCTAGGAATTGATATATTATCAATTTCACTATTAGAACCAGTATTATAATTAAAATTATCATTAATATTATTTGTAGTATTACTATTAGATATATCAGTCTTTTTAAATTCGTTCATAATTTTAAACATTGTTTTAGCGTTTTTCATCATAGGTGATATTTGTTTAGCTAGGGGAATAGTCTGATTAATAAAATTAAGTGTTCTATTTGCACCATTAATAAGTGATGATAAATTAAAACGTCCTAGTAAACTTGGAGTAGCTCGCATAACAGGAGCTGTATAAAGAAACGGATTATAAAAATTCATACTACCTCCTTGTATAGTTTATCTAAATTATTATATGTTTTTACATAAAAAAGTTTTATATTTTTTTTATTTATGTTATAATTAAAATATATTAGAATAGGAAGGACGATTTTTCATGGATAATCCTAAAAAAGAGACATCAAAGTCATTTATAAAAACTATAGGAGAGATCTTTTTAGCAGTAGGTAAAACAGTAATAAACTTTTTTAAGTACATTTTATATGCTATTTTATTACCTTTCTCTTTAGTAAAAAAAATATTTGTAAAGGATAATTCTAAAAAAGGTAATCATGGACAAAATAAAATTGAGGTAGAAACAATAAATAATAATATTAATACTTTCAATCCAGATTTACCGTCTATGGATAGTAATCATAATGATATTACTGAAGACGATATTTTGTTTAAAAATAAATTAGACTTAAATACTGATAAAACAGTTGGAGATAGAATTAATGATATTTTAGAAAATATATTAAAACCTTTTGCTATAATAATAAAAAAATATAAGGAAGCAGATAAAAAAGCATTAGCTAAGCAGCAAGAGAGAGCTTTGAAAAAGTTTACTAATGGTCCAATCATTATTAATTTTGATACTGAAGAATCAGTTCAGTTAAATAAAAAAGTTGTTTGGCGATATAAGGCTGTTAATCGTGATGGCAAAATGATAACCGGTTATTTTGAAGCATTTTCTAGAGTAGATGTATATTCATTTTTGATAAGTGAAAATATGACTGTTTATGAAATTACTACTAATTGGTGGATTAGATTAACTCATACTGGATATCGTATACGTAAACCAATGCGTAATAAAGATTTAATTTTCTTTTTAACACAATTATCTACTTATATTAAAGCTGGGATACCTTTAGTAGAAGCTATGAGTATTTTAACTAGACAATTTAAGAAAAAGTATTATCATATTCTTTTTAGATCAATTATGTATGATTTAACAATGGGAGATAGTTTTTCAACAGCTTTAGAAAAACAAGGTAAAGCTTTTCCAGGCATTTTAATTACGATGGTTAAAGCAGCAGAGTTAACTGGTGAATTACCAGAAACATTAGATGATATGGCTGATTATTTTACTCAAATAGAAGAATCGCGAAGAGAGATGATTAGTGCTTTAACATATCCGACTATTGTTTTCATTTTTGCTATTGCTGTTGTAACTTTTGTGATGATATTTGTTGTACCAAAGTTTGTTGAAATATATGCTACTATGGATGAGTCCCAAATACCTGCGTTTACTTTAATGGTTATTAATGTTAGCCATTATTTGGAACATAACATTTTTATTATATTGCTGTTTGTTTTATTAATATTATTAGCTATTCGTTATGTCTATCGCAATGTTAGAATATTAAGAAAAGGTATGCAATGGGTATTAATGCATATTCCAGTTATTAGAGAAATTATGACGTATAAAGAAGTCAATATGTTTGCTAAAACATTTCATTCTTTATTAAGCCATAATGTATATATAACAGATAGTGTAAAAATATTGAATCATGTAACTGATAATGAAATTTATAAAGTTATGATGAATGATACTCTTAGAAATTTAGCTCGTGGTGAATCTATTTCATTAGCTTTTAAAAATAATTGGGCTTTTCCTATACCAGCTTATGAAATGATCGTAACGGGGGAGAAAACAGGTCAATTAGCTGAAATGATGGATATGGTAGCTGACTATTATCAAGATTTATATAAAAATTCAGTTACTAGGGTAAAGTCATTAGTTGAGCCTATGATTATCATTTTCTTAACAGTTGGAGTAGGTATTATTGTATTAGCAATTATTGTTCCTATGTTTAACTTATATTCAACTGTTCAAAATTTAGCATAGGGGGATTTATGGAAGTATATTATGCAATAACGTTTTTCTTATTCGGTACTATTTTAGGATCATTTTATAATGTAGTTGGTTATAGATTGCCAAGGAAGGAGTCATTAATAACTCCTTCTTCTCATTGCCCTAATTGTAATCATAGACTGACACCATTAGAATTAATACCTATTTTTTCTTTTCTCTTGCAGGGTCGAAAATGTAAAAATTGTAAACAACCTATATCATGGTTTTATACCATTTTTGAATTATTAACTGGTATTTTATTTGCTATATCATATTTAATTTTTGGTTTTTCTATTGATTTAGTAATAGCTATTATTTTTTCCTCAGTATTAGTAATTGTAATGGTTAGTGATTATAATTATATGATTATATGTGATGAAGTTTTAATAGTTGGAATTATTTTAATTAGTATATGTTTATTTATTAAAAGTGGTTTAACCGTTAACTCCTTTTCTCCTGTTTATTCTTTTTCATTTATTACAGCTATAAAAGGATTAGGAATAAGTTATGCAAATGCTATACTAGCCTTTGTTATTATGTATATAATAAAATTATTTGGTGATTTTGTGTTTGGTAGAGAGTCAATGGGTGGAGGTGATATTAAATTATTATTCTTTTTTGGATTAGTAATTGGACTATTTTCATCTATTGTAACTATTTTTTTAGGCAGTATTATTGGTTTTCCAATAGCTTTGCTTAGCTTAAAGTTTGGTAATTATAATCATGAAATACCATTTGGGCCTTACTTGAGTATAGCAGCTCTCATTTTGTTTTTCTTACAATTTGATTTTAATACTTTTATTAAGTTGTTAACAATATCATGAAAAAGAGATTACATGATATGAACCTTGTTTCTTATATTCAGAAACAAGGTTTTTATATGAGAAAATTAAATTATGGTGATAAATTAGATTTATATAATGATAGAAAAGAAAATATTTATCATATAAAGGAACAGGTAAAATAACAGATAACATAATTGAAATAGATTTTAATGCCGAAAAGTCAAATAAAAAATGGTATATCATTAATAACTTGGAAGGAGAAAAATGCTATTTGTTACTAATATTAGATGGATATAACGTAGAAATTGTTCTCATAATATTTCTAAATCACCAAATCTAGAACAAATAAATGATATGTTAGATAGGGTATTTGATAATAAGATTTTAGAAGGATTAATATTTCGTTTAGGATAGCAATATTAACATTTTTCATATCAACAAATTAAAAGTAGTGAGATAAAAAAAGTATGTTAAGAAAAGGAAATAGCATGGATAATAGAATGATGGAAAACTTTTTTAGACTACTTAAGAAAGAAATGTTTTATGCTCAAGAATATAAATATAAAACATTGGATGAATTAATAAAAGAAATAGACGATTATATTAAATATTATAGCTATGATAGAATTAAAGTAAAATTAAAAGGATTGACACCTTTTCAATTTAGGTTACAATCCTTAAACAATTAAACTGTCTGACTTTTGGAGTTTAGTTCAACATCTGAATCTTTTTAAAAATTTTTTCTTTCATTGTTCGAAATAAAATCGTTTAATGTACGTGGCCCAACTTTCGCATTATTATCACTACTATTATTTATTTCATTATTTAATGGTTGTGGTGTAGGATCATTATCATTTAATATTACTTTCTTACCTTGATATTGTTCATCAAAGTCTAATTCGATTAATCTTAATATTTCTTCAACTGTGGTTAAACCTTCAGTAACTTTATATAAACCATCTTGCAATAAGGTATCAGTATCTTCAGTATAAACTAATTTCTTTAAATCACCTTTACGTATATTCATGTTAATAGCATCACGGATTTCCTGATTAATACATAGTACTTCTTGAATAGCTATTCTACCATGATAACCATTTTGGCATTCTTCACATCCCTCAGCTTCATATACTTCGTTTACTTCTTTATTTAGAGCTTTTTTAAATAAATTTTTCTCATATTCATTGGTAGCTCTTTTTCTTTTACAATGTGGACATAGCTTACGAGCTAATTTTTGAGCTATAATTCCTTCAAGAGCACTAGCTAATAAATATCGCTCTACTCCCATATCTAATAATCTTTCAATAGTATTTAAGGCGCTATTAGTATGAACTGTAGATAATACCAAATGACCTGTAATAGATGCTCTAACAGCTATTTTAGCTGTTTCAGTATCACGAATTTCACCAATCATAATTATATTTGGATCTTGTCTTAATATAGATCTAAGTACTGTAGAAAAATCTAATCCAATTTCACTATTAGCTTGAATTTGATTTACACCTTCAATATTCATTTCAATAGGGTCTTCAACTGTAATAATATTAGTTTCTTCTCTATTTAATTTTTGTAAAAAAGCATATACAGTAGTTGATTTACCACTACCAGTGGCCCCCGTCACCAAAATAATACCATTAGGTACTGAAATCATTTTTAATACTTTCTTATAATTGGCTGGACTGAAACCTAAATTTTCAATTCCAGAACCACTTAGTGAATAATCCAAAATACGAATAACAGCTTTTTCACCCATATTAGTCGGAACAACGGAAACACGCAAATCTAGATTCATACCTTCAACAGTAGCCTTAATTGCTCCATCCTGTGGTAATCTAGATTCTGTTATATTCATTGATGAAATAATTTTAATTCTAGTAATCATATTTAATTTAACATTATTTGGTACTTCTGCGTAGTCAACTAAATTACCATCAATTCTAATTCTAATTTTCATATATTTTTCTTGTGGATCAAAGTGAATATCACTAGCACCACGTCTAGCAGCATCAGCTAAAATTTTATTTACAATATCAACTATAGGTACTTTTCCATAATCAAAAACTTGTAACATTTCTTGTCAATCCCTTCTTATTTTACCTTATTAGGACTAGCATTTATCCTAAATATATTATATAATAGTTTTATCAAAAGTACAATATGTGGGAGGCATATTTTATGAAAAAAAATTTACAAAAAGGTTTTTTATTGATTGAAGCTCTCTTGGTTACTCTTACTGTGTCGGGTATTTTGTTATATTTATATTTTCAATTTTCTAATATCAATAATAGTTATAACTTGACATACCGTTATAATACAGTAGAGGACATATATGCTGTCAGTGATCTAAAAACACTATTTTTAAGTACTAGTACTGAGGAAAGTAGAACTCAATTACAAACAGATGTTGATAGTAATTTAATAAAGGAAATAATGTGTAGTAGTTCTACTTATTGGAATCCAGGATCTGTATGTTCAAAATTATATAATGAATTAAATATACAACATGTTTATGTAACTAAAGCTGATTTAACCGATTTATCCAAATCTGATGATTTAAAAAAATATAGTGAAACATTTAGAACATTTGTAAGTCATACTAATTATGATAGTAGCATAGGTTATAGAATTATTGTTGAATTTAATAATCAAAGGGCAGCGACTCTAACATTATAGGAGGAATAAAAATGAAAGATGAAAGAGGATTTACAGTAGTTGAATTAGTTACATCTTTTGCTCTAGTTAGTATTGTTTTACTTGTTCTATTTAATATTGTTTTTATACTGAAAAATATATATACTAGAAATAATAATCAGACTAAACTAGTATTAGAGCAATCTTTATTAAGTAAAAATTTGAATGAGGATTTTGGTGATGGTAAATTTATTAGTTATAAAAATATTACTAATGGTTATCAATTTACTTTTTCAGCTGATGGAATAACTAAATACTATGGTTGTTTAACATATGATTCAACTAATAAAACGATTATTTATCAAAGAACAGATAGTGTTAATGGTAATAGTTGTACTGGTAATACAATTAGTAATTATCGTTATAAATTGTTTGCAAATTCATATGTTAAAGAAACTCCTATTACAGTGCGTAATATAACTACTGAAGGAATTGGTACTTATAATTCTATTTTTATATTAGAATTACCTATATATAGTAATGCTTATAAAGATACTAATTTTGGGGTTACTGTAAGATATTTATATAATAAAAATTTAGGGAATATTTCAATATAAGATGAAAACTAATAGACCAGATATTATAGCATGAATAATTCTAGCTATTAAGTAAGGTAAATACCTTACTTTTATTTTACTTAAAATACCATATACTTGCATGTGAATACTAAATCCTCCAAATGACAATAGCATGGTAATAAAAATTAAACTTGCTTTTTGGGAGATATTGGCCATATTAAGATAATATATACCTTGAGATAACTCCAAAATATATTTTAATAAAGGTACTTGATAAAAAAGATTGGCAATGACAAAGAAGACGATTGTAATACCCAAAATTAAAAAAATAGTATTCATTGTTTTTTGAATAGAGTTGGTTAAGGTAATTACAAAGGGTTTTACTTCATTTTGCTTTATAATAGAGCTTGTATTAGATATATGATAATTTCTAAGTATAAAGGCAATAATAAAATTACTTATATAATGGCAAAATAAAACCAATAATGATTTATTTGGAACCATAGATAATATAAATAAGGGATTACAAAAATGACTAAACATAATTACTTTATTAGCATCTATATCATTAATTAATCCTTTTTCATATAACTCACTAGTATATTTAGAACTACTAGGACAACCTGATAACATACTCATAAATAAAATATAAGCTGTATTTGGATTTAAATGGAAGACATATTTAGTAATAGGAGTAAATATTCGATTAATATAAGTTACCATATTATAATTAATTAATAGGTCAGATATGATAAAGAAAGGAAAAAGTGATGGAAATACTTTAGTAATAAATAGATTAGTGGCTGTTAAAATATCTTGTTGAATAAGAGAATGATACATTAATAACTTAAAAACAATAAAAAAAAGAAATAAATTGATTAATATTTTTTTCATAATACATTTTATGAATTTATATTTTTAAACATGAATTTCTTTTTATGGCAATCACTTAAAAAAGTTAAAGATTAACTAATACTTGGAATAAATTCAAATAGCAGTTTTTATATATTTATATAATCAAACATATATCTCGCTAATTTTCTTTGTAAAGATACTTTATCAAATAAGTTATCTAAACTTGCCAAATTAAATATAATTTTTCTCATAATTGATAAATTATTGATTGAACTGTTGGCTTATTTATTACATGAACTTCGTCTAAAATAACATCTAATTTCTAATGTAATCCACATTCTATATTACAGTGATTTCTTATTTCATATCTATTCGATAATCAATTATATAATAATTTTTCGTTATAATCGTTTCTTCATTATATGTTCTAGATATTTTCTTATAAGAAGTGGTATTCAATGCTTTTCCTTTATCTTTAATTTTTGATATGTCATAGCATAAAAATTATTCCCTTTTTTCTATTCTTCCATGATCCTTTTCCACTGCTTTTTAATGATAAATTTAAGAATTATAATATAAATAATTACAATTTTAAAATTATAATATAAATAATTATAATTTTAAAATTGTAATTTTATTTGTTTTCTTAATTATCTTTGACTGCTAAAACATAATGGTTACCTTGTATCTATTGTAATAATTGTTCCTTCGATATCCAATAAATCAAGCCAATCTGGTATTGTAGTGATTTCATTGAATTTATTATCCAATTTTACTTGACCTATTAACCTAGTTTTCCTATAAATGCTGAAACAATATATATAATATTTCCATTGTCTATTTTATCAGTAGAACTCTTTATAGATTTTTCATCAATATTTATTTTTTTACCTGTTTTCTTTTATATTTTTTTTAACGATTGCCGGTGAAGTAAAGTAAATGTTGGAAAAATTTAAGAGAAAATACAAGTTATATAATTAATTTGTATTTTTTTACATTCT
>CANQEN010000036.1 GCA_947595045.1 uncultured Bacilli bacterium
AAAAAAAAAAAAAAAAAGGCAAGTAAGTATTCTTTTCCTAAATTATACTTATCTTTAACAATGATAAATAGCCTTTAAGCGATTAATTACTTTTTTTTCAATTCTAGAAATATATGATTGGCTTATCCCTAATTTTTGAGCTACATCTTTTTGAGTCATTTCTTCTTTATTGTTTAAACCATAACGCATAATCATAATTTCTTTATCACGATCATTTAATTTTTCAATTTCTTCATAGAGAATTTTCTTCTCCATTTCTTTCTCTATTCCTTTTGTAACAATATCGTCATCAGTTCCTAGTATATCTTCTAAATGTAATTCATTCCCCTCACTATCATAGCTTAAACTATCTTCTAAACTAATTTCACCTCTTCTTTTTCTATTTTTTCTTAAAAACATTAATATCTCATTATCTATACATCTAGAAGCGTAAGTAGCCAGTTTAATATTTTTATCTAATTTATAAGTTTCCACTCCTTTAATAAGACCAATTGATCCAATACTTACTAAATCTTCTAAATCAATACCTGTATTTTCATATTTTTTAGCTAAAAAAACGACTAATCGGAGATTATGCTCTATTAATTTACTTTTAGCATATTCATCATTTTGCAAAATATATTTTACTTCGTCTTCTTTAGCTAACGGCTCTGGTAACTTATCTGCACTTCCAACATAATAAATATTACCTTTAAATAACTCTTTTATTTTACTAAATAACCATTTTAACACATTATCCCTCCCATAACTTTTGATTCAACAATATATCTACTCCATCTATATTTACATCATGATCCAATAATCCTAAATACAGTTGTTTATATTCTTTTTCACCTATTTTAACTTTATCAATTAAGGTTCCTTTTAATAATCCTGTACTATCAATTGTTTGAAATGGTATCAGTTCATAATTATCTATTGAAAACGGAATTTTATCTTCATTTATTAAAATAACAGGTTTATGTTTATATGATAAATTATTACCACTATCTAAATAACCAGTACCTTTTAAATAGTAATGTTTAAAATATATTTCTACATCAAAATAATGATTGTAATGATTATACACACGATGCAACTGTCGACAATATAGGGCAATAATTATTGGTGATATAATAATTAGTATTATTAAATTTATACTAAGGCCATTATTAATAAAAAGTAATCCTTTATGATCATAAGCTATCATATCGTTTAATAAATATAAACCACCTCCTAATACAATACTACTTAGATATAAATAGCCAATATTATATAAAGTGTATTTTATATCACGATAAGAGAAAGTAATAATTATCATAATAATACTAATTATAAGTTTTAATAAAAATAAAGATATATTATTTAGAGGAAAGAAAAGAAATAATACACTTAAACTACCAATGAATGATGCTAATATAAGGCGATAAAAGCTAATTTTCCTTTTTAATAAATATGCAACACTTAATAGTAAGATTAAATCAAAACCAAAATTAATAAAAAGAACAAGGTCTAAATAAACTTTCACTGTATCACCATTAACAGTATAAAAAATTTATTATTATTTTTGTGTCGTTTTATACAACAAAAAAAGAACTTTAAAAAGTTCCCCTTTTCTTTAAGAATGATGGTATTAAATCATCGTCATCATCGTCATCATCAATAATACTTCTTCTTGAACTAGCAAAAGCATCATGGCTAACACGTTGTGCAGCTTTTTCTTTATCATCAAATCCAGTCGCAATAACAGTAACTATAATTTCATCATTTAAGTTTTCGTTAATAACAGCACCAAATATAGTATTCATATCTGTATTAGCACTTGTCCTAATTACCTCAGCTGCTTCTTCTACTTCAAATAAAGTTAAATTATTTCCACCAGTAACATTAATAATGGCATCAGTAGCACCACTAATACTAGTTTCTAACAGTGGACTAGATACAGCTTGTCTAGCTGCTTCAGCTGCTCTATTTTCGCCAACACCAATACCTATACCAATTAAAGCATTACCACGATTTTCCATAACAGTTTTAACATCAGCGAAATCTAGATTAATAAGACCAGCTACAGCTATTAAGTCAGATATAGATTGAACACCCCTTCTTAAAACATTATCTACTTCTTTAAATGAATCTAATAATGGAGTTTGTTTATCAATTATTTCTCTTAATCGATCATTTGGAATAACAATCAAAGTATCAACATTTTTCTTTAATTCATCCAAGCCAGCTATAGCCTGTTCCATTCTTCTTTTTCCTTCGAAAGAAAAAGGTTTAGTAACAATACCAACAGTCAAAGCCCCTAATTCTTGTGCAATATTAGCTATTACTGGTGCTGCTCCAGTACCAGTTCCTCCACCCATACCACAAGTTACAAATACCATATCGGCTCCTGCTAGAGCATCCTCTATTTCTTTTTTACTCTCTAAGGCAGCTTCACGACCAATTTCTGGTTTGGCCCCAGCACCTCGACCACCAGTTAAGCTCTCACCAATTTGAATTTTAGTCTCTGCTTTGGAACAATTTAAAACTTGTAAATCAGTATTGGCAACTATAAAGTCAACACCCTTAACACCTGAATCAATCATCCGATTTACAGCATTGTTTCCTCCACCACCAATACCAATTACTTTAATCTTAGCAATCTGATCCATTTCTAATCCAAACATAATTTTATTCCTCCCTATTCACTAAAAAAGTATCCAAAAATCTTTCCTAGCATTGTATCACTTGATGATTCGCTTGAACTCTTCCTAACGGTAGCCAAAGTTTGGGCGTCATCGTCATTAACCATTGAATAATTCTTCCCCTTTAATTTCAATTTACTAATAAAATAAACAATATTCCCTATGCAAGATGAATATTTATTATTTCTTATACCTAATACTCTAATAGAACCAATACTAAGATTTTCATCAAATATATCATTAGCTACATACTCAATATCTTCCATATTACTAGTTCCACCTGTTATTATAATATAATCAATTTGCCGAGATGTCAAGTCACTAATCTCTTTTTTTGCAAGATTTAAAATTTCTTCAAAGCGTGATTGTACTATTTGTGATACAGCTAATTGACTAATTTTAATATTCTCTTGCATTGTATTTTTAGCTTTAAAAATATCATTCTTTTTTGCACCTTTTATATGTGCTAATGCAAAATTATGTTTTAATTTACGAGCAACATTAATATCTACTTTATACATATATGCTATATCATTATCAATGCTCTTTCCTCCCATATTAATAATACTACTTTTTATAATAATGCCTCTATTATATAATGAGACTGTTGTTATATCACTACCAATATTAATAATAGCTCCTAGTTTATTATTATAACTTTTATTTCTAAAAGCATAAAAATCGCCTATATTAGATAATGATATATCCACAACTTCAATTCCCAATTGCTCTAATAATTGAACTGTCGTATAAATATTTTTTTTAGGAACACTAGCTAACATAGCTCTAACTACTAAATGCTTACCAACCAATCCTACTGGATCCTTGATACCTAATTTATCATCAACCATATAATCAATTGGTATTATTGTAACCATTTCTTTATTAGCTGACTTCAGTGTACTCATAGCACGTTGTAATACTTCTAACACATTATCACGACTAATAGCATAATTATCTTCATTAAATGTCATTTCACCCTTAACCATTGTATAACTAGCAAAATCACTAGGAACATTAGTTATAGCTTTATTTATAGTTATGCCTAACATAGCTTCAACATCATTAATAGCAGCTCTAAGACTAGATAAAGCTCTTTCCTGATCAACAATTAATCCCCTCTTTATGCCATTAGATGGATATGAAGAAGCACTAAGTAAATTCAATTTATTTTGTAATAATTCGCATACAACTATTTTAATAGTATCGGAACCCATATCAATACTGGTATATATATGCTTCATTAAATCACTCTCTATTCTTTGATATTAATTATACTATATTTTACCCCATAAATTCAATAGGAAATGAGTTATCTTACTAAATAACTAGGAATTTATTAATATATTTGATATAATATGATTCAATAAATGCAGTATTATTATTCGAAAAATGACAAAATTACTTATAATAATTTTAAATTGATAAAAATTTGATAAGAGATTATGAAATTAATTTAAGGAAAATTATCACTACACAATATATAATGTTAGAAATAAAGAATAATAATTGTCAATAAAAATAAGTAAAGAGAAATAAAAGATTGGAGAGAAAAGATGACTAAAACAATAGGAAAAGTAATAGAAAATTATATCCAGTATGTCAGTAACCGATTATCAATGACATGGGAAGACTATTATGAACTTGCCAAAGCATATTATGAACATCATGATAATTTATTAATACCAGCTAAGTTTAAACAACAAATGGTTATGAACATGATTCTAATGGTAAAATTAATTTTGGACGTTGGTTATCAACTAAAAGAGTTACCATTAGAAAAAATAAGTTAACAGATGAAAGAATCACCCTTTTAACAAATATAGGAATGATTTAGAATAGTAAGAAAAATAAAGAAGAAATTATTAATATTTGTACTACCTATAATATAGATTTAACTAAAAACAAAAATATTCTTAAGCATATCTCTATACAGGAACTACAATCTAAAATTGAATTTCTTGGAATGCATAATATACCTATAGTTGATGAAAAGGGTCTATTGATGGATATATTTTCTATGAGTAGTACTGATATGAGTGAAAAATATGGCATATCACTTGAAGAAATAATAAACCAGTATTATATTAAGAATCAAAAGAATAAAGGTGTTTAATATGTTTTTAGAAAAGTATTTGAATTCTACATACTTAGATTTAGTTTATAGTAATTATGAAGAAAATTATATAAATTTACTAGATGAAGATAATTTTAATAAAATTTATGAGTTATTAAAAAATTATAAATTTTATTTCATAGATGACATCATTTTAAATTATTTAGAATTATTTGAAATTGATGAAAAATATATTCAACTAGCACTATTAGATGGTAAATCTATATTAGGAAATAATTTTGTTCAACAAATAGGTAAAAATATGACATTAATTGATAAAGTTATCGATTTAGCAACACTGTATTGTGAAAAAAATAATATATAAACCTAAATGTTAAAACTTAAAATAAATGACCTAGTGGAAACATTAGGTCATTTATTTTAATTAACAATTATTTATTTTTAAGTATCTTCCATCGTCTCAAAATAATTACCACTATCTAAGTGTAAAATACCTTTTTTATTACTAAAGTTTTTAACTATATCTAAATATTGATTAATTTGATTAAAAGAATTTAAAGTAATATATACATAATTACCATCAGTCATAGTTAATAAAAATAATTCTTCATCAACATCATTAGGATTATATTTAATCTCTGATATTTGTTTTACAATATCACTATCTACTTTATTCATTTTTTCTAAAAATTTTTTATAAACGGAATCTGGTACTTGATTAAGTAAAACTGGTATATCTAATATTTCCTTTATTTCGGTACCATCTTTTAAAATAGTACTATTCCGATATTGATAATAAAATAATGGAGTATTTTCATCTATAGTAATAACTACCTGCCGATAAAAATCATGTTTTTTTACACTAGCTTTTTTTATATAATCATTCTTTTCTAATTTCTCTTTAATTTTATAACTAGAATGCGATAAAGACTTTGGATAGTATCTAATACCAGCTAAATCAATTATTGTTTGATCAGATAAATAAGTATTCCCTCTTATAACAATACTTTCAATATGATTATTTAATACTTTATAAACAAAAACACCAATAATAATGAAAACTAATAGACATATAATAATATTTTTATATTTAAATTTAATTTTTTTCTTTTTCTTTTTTTTACTTGATGTTTTTTTTCTAGCCATTATATCACCTATTCTACCATTTCTTGTTCAATAATTAAATCAATACCATATTCATCTTTTACTTTATTTTTTATTTCAAAAATTAACTTTTTAATATCGCTACCTTTAGCATCTCCTTTATTAATGATAAAATTAGCATGTTTATCACTTACCATAGCCCCACCAATTTGATAATTTTTATAACCTATTTCTTCAACTAAGCGTCCAGCAAAATCACCTTGTGGATTTCTAAATACGGAACCAGCTGATGGATATTCTAATGGTTGGGTTTCAATTCGCCTAATTTTCCTATCTTCAATTAATTGCATAATCTCATTTTCATTACCACGATCTAATACTAAAGTAGCTCCTAAACAAATATAATCAGAGTGAGCATGTAAAAAAGAAGTACGATAATGAAATTGCATTTCACTATTGGTCATCTCTATTACTTTATAATCAGGAGTTAATACTTTAACCGATTTAACAATATAACCCATATCACTTTTATAGGCCCCAGCATTCATAAAAATAGCTCCACCAACTGATCCCGGAATACCAGTGGCAAATTCTAGTCCTGTATACCCCATACGGGACAACTTAATAGCTAATTTAATTAATGGATAACCAGCCCCTACTGTAATAATATTACCTTTAATATCTAAATCATCAAAATGATCCAATTTAATTAAAATACCAGTATAATTATCATTACAAAAAATTAAATTAGAACCTCTACCTAATATTTTATGTTTTACTTGATTAGAGCGTAAATATTTTAGTAAAGATATCAATTGTTCTAACCCAGTTGGATATACAATGCAACTAGCTATACCATCTATTTTATATGTCGTATAATCTTTTAAATTAGCATTAGGTAATACCTCACCAATTCTCATCATTTCTATATCTTCAATTACTTTATTCATTCATTATCCCCCATTAGTTTTTTTATGTGATTATAAATAACAGTAGCACTATCTTTAACATATAATTGTCGTAAATTATTACTCATATCATGTAATTTAGTTTTATCATTAATTGATTCATCAATATTATCAAGTAATATATCACTAGTTAAATCTTTCTCTTCAATTAAAATAGCTCCATTCGCATGAACTAAATCTAATGCATTTTTTAATTGATGATTATTAGGAACATATGGGCTTGGGATTAAAATAGCTGGTATATTTAATGCAATAATTTCACTTAAAGTTGAAGCCCCAGCCCTAGTAACTATCAAATCTGTTTTTTTCATAATAGCCGTTAAAGGATCTAAGTATGCTACCACTTTTACATTACTAGGAAAAGATTCTTTTATAATAGAATCATAATCACCCTTACCTGTTACAAAGAGAAATTCATAATCTAAGTCTTTTACTTTTTTCAACATTCCTACTACCACTTTATTAACCTCACTAGCTCCTAGTGACCCCATTACAATTAACACTAACTTTTTATATGAAGTAAGCCCTAATGATTTCTTATCAGCCGGTTTAACTTTAATAGCACCTTCACTACAAGGGTTTCCTGTAAAAATTGTTTTATCATGTGGAAATTCATTCATTGCTGACTTCATTGATACGCCAATTAAATCTACATACTTAGCTAACATTAAATTAGCTTTACCAGCTACACTATTTTGTTCATGTAAAAATGTTTTTATCTTCAAACGATGAGCTACTAATAGAACAGGTACTGTTACATAACCACCTACCCCAATAACAATATCAGGCTTAAATTCTTGTATTAATTTACGACATCTCTTTTTAGCTTTAAAAAGACAAGTTATCATTTTTATATTTTTTAATAAATGTTTACGATTAAAACCATATACTTCTATTGACTCAAATGGAATACCCTTAGCAGGTACAATCTCATTTTCCATACGATTATGAGTACCTATATATAAAAAAGTACTATCAGGTTCTAATTCCTTAATTTTATCAATAATAGCTAAAGCAGGATAAATATGCCCCCCAGTTCCACCAGCACTAACAATAACACGCATGTTTATCACACCCTCAATATCATTATATCATAATTATATTCAATTACAATTGAATTAATCTATACTATTTAAATAATCTAGTAAATTATGGGCTACATTTAAAGGAATAATTTTACTCAATTCTTCATCACTTGCTGTCTTCATTTTGGTGATAGTATGATATTTCTTTAATAAAGCCTCTTTTCTTTTTTTACCTATACCATCTACATTATCCAAAATACTAGCTAATGATCCCTTACTTCTTATTTTCTTATGATAACTAATAGTAAAATTATGAACTTCATCTTGCATTCTTTCTAGCAAGTAAAATAAATTGCTACGTTTATCTATATCATAAACTTTATCTATAGTTAATAATTGATTAGTCGCATGATGGTCGTCTTTTTTTAACCCTGCTACTAGTATAGATAGTCCTAAAGAATCAATAACTTCTTTAGCTATCCTAATTTGTCCTATACCACCATCAACTATAATTAAATCAGGCCTTACTAAATTATCTTTCAATACTCTAAAATAACGCCTATATATTACTTCTCTCATCGTACCATAATCATCATTCTTATCATTAGTTATTTTAAATTTACGATAATCATTTTTACTAGGTTTGCCATTGATAAAGACCACCATACCTGATACATTAAAACTACCAAATAAATTAGAATTATCAAATATTTCAATTCTATCTAAATGCTCTAATCCTAGTAATTGTCGTAATTCTTCATTCGCATCACTAGTTTTACTTTCGTCTTTTTGAATTAAATCAAATTGTTCATCTAAAGCTATTTTAGCATTTTGATTAGCTAATAATACTAATTTATGTTTATCACCCTTTTGAGGAATTTTAACAGAAACATCTAAATATTTACCTAAAACATCAGCTACATCTATATCTGGTATTAATATTTCTTTAGGCTTTAAATTATGATTATAAAAATCAGCTATATATCGCATAAATTGATTTTCAATATCATCTAATAATGGCATAATTTTAGAATGTCTTTCGACAATCTTAGCCCCTCTTATAAAAAAGACTTGAATACTTAAATATCCCCTATCAACATATATACCAAATATATCTCGAGCTAATAAGTCACTTATTTCTACTTGTTGATGAGCCAAGGTAATATTGATATAATCAAGTAATTGTTTTAACTCTAATGCTTTTTCATATTCCATGTTAGTACTATACATATCCATCTGTTCTTTTAATTTCTGTGTAACTAAAGAATGATCTCCATTTAAAAAACGGATAATATCATGACGCATTTCTTCAATTTTACTAATATCTACTTGATTAGTGCAATAGCCTAAGCATTGCCCAATATAATAATAAAGACATGGTTTCTTCTCATATGTATTACACTTACGAACAGGATAAATACGATTTAATAAATTAACTACACTTCTAGCTGCTGTTACATTAGGATATGGTCCATATAAATACTTTTGATTCCGTTTACGAGATAATGACCTAACTACTTTAAGTCGTGGTACTTTTTCATTAGTAAGTTCTATATATGGATAGCTTTTATCATCTTTCATTAAAATATTATACTTAGGATTATATTGTTTAATCAAATTAGCTTCCAAGATTAGAGATTCCATCTCACTATGAACGGTAATATATTCAAAATCAGCTATTTCACTAACCATTTTAGCTGTTTTACCTGTATGAGTGCCTCTAAAATAAGAACTAACTCTATTCTTAAGTTTTTTAGCTTTACCTACATATATAATATTACCATCACTATTTTTCATTAAATAACACCCAGGACTCTGTGGTAATAGTGATAATTTTTCTTTAATTCTATCCATATAATCACCTTTATTTTCTACAAATATAATAGCAAGTATTATTAATTTCTTGACGTCTATCTATTATTTTTTGATTACTACGATTAGGATGAATTCGATTTGATAACACAATTATACCAAATTTCTTAATTCTATCTAATGTCATATGAGTACCAGTAAAACCTGTATGGGTAATAGCCTCATTACTACACCAATCATAACACATACGATTAGCTCTTCCAATTAACCAACCCATTCCTCTTTCACAGCCATTATCATTAATATACGTTTTAAACCACAAATCTATATAACATTGAGGTATATATAAATTACCATTATTTAATACCATATGAGCAAACTTAGTCATATCAAAAATATCACTAAATACACCAGCACTACCACAATAACCATTTAAAAATAATGCTTTCTCATCATGTACAATACCTTTAATTAACCCTCTACTAGAACTATATTCAGTAGGAGCACATATATCTTTATTAAAAGGATTAAAACAAGTATTAACCATATTTAAGGGTTTAAAAATGACATCATTAGCTACCTGATCTAATGAATTATTATAAATATGCTCAATAATAAAACCTAAAATAATATAATTTATATCTTGATATATAATCTTAGACCCCTTATTATATTTTCTTTCTAGTTCAGTAAAAAATTGTGATCTAAAAGCTAATTTATTTTTGTCTAAACTAGATATTAGACCCGATGAATGGGTAATTAAATCCATTATCGTTATATCTTTATATTTAAACCCATCTATATAATTACTTACTAACTCATCTAATTTAATTTTATTACTAGCTAATAATTTAGTTAATAAAGTATTAGTTACTATAACCTTAGTTAATGATGCTATATCGTATACGGTATTAATATCATTAACCTCTATATTAGGATATACCTGCTTATTACCAACAAAACCAATATAATCATTATTTCCGTCAATAACACAATAACAACACCCAGGAAATACACCTTGTCTAACTAAACTATTAAAATATTCCTGTAATTGTCTACTAATAGCTACCATGCACACACCTCTCATAATAAATGTATGCATACATATTCTCATTTTAACACATATTTGCTTAATAATAAAGAATTAGATATAATACTAGTATGAAAACAATTAAAGAGATTATATCTAATGAAATTATAATTAAAAAATCTAAATTTATAGGTATAATATATCCTATATCTACTATAGATGAAGTAGATAATATCCTAAGACAATTAAAACTTAAACATAAAAATAGTACTCATATATGCTATTCTTATATTATAGATAGTAAAAGAAAAGCTAATGATGATGGTGAACCATCTGGTACTGCAGGGATACCTATATTAACAGTATTAGAGCGTTACGATATGAATTATATTCTAGGTGTCGTAATCCGTTATTTTGGTGGAATAAAGCTAGGTGCTGGTGGTTTAATCAGAGCTTATTCTAATACCATAAATGATTTATTAAAACAAGCTACTCTAATTGAACCTATCCTAGGTATTACCGTTACTCTAATTACTGATTATCAATATAAAAAAGAATTAGAATATTTAATAAATAAATACCAAATAATTAATAAACAATATAATAATCAAATATCATATACGATTAAAATACCAATAACTGATTGGACTAATATAAAGGAAAATCATAATCTAACTAATATTACCTATATAGAACATGAAAAAGTTCTCATCGATTGAGAACTTTTTATAATTATAAATTTAATTTAATATTTAAAACTATCAATCAATAGTATATGGAGTACTTTGTTCTCCCATTCCACTTTTAACTTTTATACTAGATTTTAGATTTACGATTGGAAAGATTTTCCAAGGGGCAGTTGCTTCAGCACTATAAAATATTTCATCATCATAGAGGCTTAGCACGTCATTATCAGACGAGGTGGCTTGTGTCATTGTCCACGTCGGGGTTTTACTAACAATAGAATCTATCCAGTTATTATTCATACATCCATTTGTATTATTCCAATTATTTATTAAAACTTCTTCACAATTATCACTCTTTGTTGCTTGGGCATAATCACTTGGATACATCAATCCTACATACCCATTCCATACTGTAGATCTTTTAAGATTTCCCCATGTTTTTGTCCCTCTCTCTGCATCCATTAAGTTTGTTATGTTGCTTAAGGTGTATTGTAACCTATAATCTGCTCCACCTAAATACCACGTACTCTTCTCTATCATACTTTGGGCTTCCTTACTTAACCCTTTTGAATTACTAGTATTTTGGCTAAAATCACAGGCTTTTGTACTATTTCTAGAATTACTATAACACTTTCCACTCGCACTATTCCAATATAAACTTCCTGTTACACTATCACCATTTTTTTCATTTTCGTATCCTGGATTCAATAGCTTCATTAAATCAGCTTGACTCCATTCGTTTAAATACTCAAATTTACTTTCGTTAGGAATAGGTCTGGTATTCCATGAATAGTTACCTATTGATTCATCTCTTATCAATTTAACTTTACCATCAGTTATTCCAATTATTCGCCATGTCTCTTCATTGAATGTTACGTAGTTATTTGGTGTAGCTCCTCTATATCTTATATTGCCATATGGGTCTACAAAGATACTACTATCATCTTTTGCTTCATTTAACTCATTTAGTATTGTTCCATATAG